>NZ_JBHVEG010000158.1:0-14846 GCF_042802395.1 Promicromonospora sp. NPDC057488 | reverse complement strand
CTGCAGGTCTGACACGCCGTGGGCTACGCCAGGGCGAAGCGCAGCGTGCGCACCTCGAACGGGCTGAGCTCGAGCGTCACCGTGCCGTCGGCCGTCAGGCCGTCGACGGCGCCGCCGTCCAGGTCGTCCTCGATGAGGGTCACGGTCCGGGCGCCGGCGACCGGGGCCGCCACCGTGACCGTGCCCGTCGTGCGCCGGCCCAGCGCCTCGTACACCCGCACCACGAGGTCACCCGACCGGTCGTCGGCGAGCTTGACCGCCGACAGGGTCACGCCGCCGCCCACGTGCACGAGCGGCTCGAACCCGGCCGCGCCGCGCAGCTCCCGGGGACGCGCGCCGAACGTGGCGCCCGCCTCGGTCGCCAGGGCGGTGTCCGCGCCGACGACCAGGCCGTACCGGTGGGTCTGGAGGCCCTGGTCGGTCTCCGGGTCGGGGAACCGCGGCGCGCGCAGCAGCGAGAGCCGCACCGTCGTGGTCACGTCCGGCACGCCCGGCGCGGGCGCCACGCCCTGGTCGGACACCTCGCGGGTGACGTCGTACGCGTAGGACGAGTCGTTGACGAACCCGACGCCGAAGCCCGGCTCCTCCGCGAGCACCCAGCGGTGCATCGACGTCTCGAACTTGGCGGACTCCCAGCTCGTGTTGGTGTGCGTGACCCGCTTGTGGAAGCCGAACTGGGTCTCGGCGGCCACGTGCTCGGCCCGCACGTCGAGCGGGAAGGTGACCTTGAGGAACTTCTCGACCTCGTGCCAGTCGGTGCGCAGGTCGACCTCGAGCGTCCGGCTGCCCGGCGCGAGCGTGATCACCTGCTCCAGGCTGGAGGCCGAGAACTGGCGGTGCACCGTCACCACGGCCACGCCGTCCTCCACCGCCGCGGTCACCTTCTGCGCCTCGCGCAGGTCGGTCACCGAGTTGCGGTAGAACCGGTCGACGTCCCAGGCGTCCCACTTGTTCGGGAAGTCCTGGTGCAGCTGCAGCACGTTCGCGTCGCGCCCCGGCGCCACCGCGTCCCGGCCGGTGGCCAGGTCGACGGCGGACGTGACGTGGCCGGCGGCGTCCAGCGTGATCCGGACCAGGTCGTTGGCCAGCACGTAGCCGCCGTCGGGCAGCTCCGTGACCGTGCTGGCGGCGGCCGCCGGGGCGGACGCCGCGGCCACGCCCAGCGCGGGCACCCCCGCCTGCGCGAACACCGCGGGGTTGGCCCGCAGCGCCACGTCACCCTCGCCGACCAGCGCCCGCAGGGAGCGGTCGATGATGGCCTGCACGCCCTCGGTGATCGCCGCGTGCTGCGCGACGGCCTCGCGGTGCACCCAGGCGATCGAGGTGCCGGGCAGGATGTCGTGGAACTGCAGCAGCAGCACCTGCTGCCACAGGGCGTCCAGCTCCTCGTAGGGGTAGTCCGCCCCGGTCCGGGCGGACGCCGTGGCCGCCCAGGCCTCGGCCTCGACCAGGAGCTGCTCGTTGCGGCGGTTGCCCTGCTTGGTCTTGTGCTGCGACGTCAGCGTCGCCCGGTGCAGCTCCAGGTAGAGCTCGCCCACCCAGACAGCGCTGTCATCCGTGCCGGAAGCGAGCAGCTCCCCGCGAGCGCGCTCGAAGAACGCGTCCGGGTGCTCCCAGCGCACCTTGGCGCTGCCCTCGAGGTTCGCGAGCCGCTTGGCGCGACCGGTCATCTCGCGGGTGGTGCCGCCACCGCCGTCGCCGTAGCCGACGGGCGCGATCGATCCCGTGGCGCGCCGCGACTCGCGGAACTGGCGGGTCGCCTTGCCGAGCTCCTCGCCCGAGAGCTGCGAGTTGTAGGTGTCCATGGGCGGGAAGTGCGTCAGCACGCGCGACCCGTCGATGCCCTCCCACCAGAACGTGTGGTGCGGGAAGACGTTGACCTGGTTCCAGGAGATCTTCTGCGTGAAGAACCAGTCGAACCCGGCGCGGCGGACGAGCTGCGGCAGGGCCGGCGAGTAGCCGAACGAGTCGGGCAGCCACACCCCGTGCGAGCGCAGGCCGAACTCCCGCTCGAAGAACCGCTGCGCCTGTGAGAACTGGCGCGTCAGCGCCTCGCCCGACGGCATCACCGTGTCGGACTCGACCCACATGCCGCCCAGCGGCAGGAACCGGCCCTTGGCCACGGCCTCCTTGATCCGCTCCCACACCTCGGGGCGGTGCTCCTTGACCCAGGCGTACTGCTGCGCGGACGACATGCCGTAGACGAAGTCGTCGGTGCGCTCGATGAGGTCGGTCATGGACGACGTCGTGCGCGCCACCTTGCGGATCGTCTCGCGCAGGGGCCACAGCCAGGCGGAGTCGATGTGCGCGTGCCCGACGGCGGAGACCTCGTGGGCGCTGGCCTCGGCGGGGCTGGCGAGCACGTCCGCGAGCGCCGCCCGGGCCGCTCCCGCGGTCTCGGGGATGCGCTGCAGGTCGAGCACGTCGAGGGCGTCGTCGAGCGCCTGCAGCACGCGCATGCGGCGCGGGCCGGTGGGCAGCTCGGCCTGGAGCTCCAGCAGCACCTCGACGTCGAGCCCGAGGTCGTACACCTCCGACTCGAAGACCGCGAGGTCGATGCGCCGGGTCGTGTACAGCGGGTCCGGGGACGACGTCGTGATGTCGCCCTCGGTGGTCCGCTCGAACACGTTGTGCCCCAGGAGCACGGGGTTGGACGCCGCCTCCAGGAACAGCTCGACCCGCTCGCCGCCGGCCGCGGCGTCGGCCACGACGACGTGCTGGTTGCGGGGGTTGATGGACTTCACCGGGCTGCCGTCCGGCCGGTAGACGAGGGCCTCGGCCTGGAAGCCGGTGCGGTCCACGTCGAAGCCGAGGTCGACCACGGCCTCGACGGGGCGGCCGGCCCACTCGGCGGGCACGGTGCCCGTCAGCCGGAACCAGGTGGTGCCCCAGGCCGGGCCCCACGGGGTGCCCACCTCGTACGGCTCCATCGCGAGGGCGAGCCCCTCGGCCGGCGGGATCGGCTCCCCCGGCAGGGCGTGCCACTCGACGTCGAGCGGGACCGACGTCTCGTGCACCGCCGGCCAGATCCGCTCGGTCAGGACACGGTGCGCGCGCCCGGTGGTCAGTGTGATGTCGTCGTGCATCGAAAGGGCCTCCCCTGTTTCACCGTTGAACGCACGCAGGCTAACCCAGACTCCGGCCGTCGTCGGGAGGTGTTCGGTGGGCGTCCGCACCCCCGGGGGGATGAAAGGATGGTGCCCATGAGCACGAGCGACGAGACAACCACCGGATACGACGCCCCGGTGGGCTCCGACCAGGCCACGCGGGACATCGCGGAGGTCGCCGCCGTCGAGGTCATCACGACCGCCGCCGTCCACCTGATGAGCGCCGCCGCGGTCAAGTGCGGCCTGGCCGAGGGCGACGACGCCGAGGAGCTCAAGGACCTCGACGAGGCGCGCAAGCTGATCACGGCGTTGGCCGCGCTGGTCGTCGCGAGCGCCCCCGACATCGGCAACCAGCACGCCCGCTCGCTGCGCGACGGCCTGCGCAGCCTGCAGCTCGCGTTCCGCGAGGCGTCGGTGATCCCCGACGCTCCGGGCGAGGGCCCGGGTGAGAAGTACACGGGCTCCGTCGTCTGATGACCGAGGCACCCGTCGTGGTGGCGCCCGGCCCGGACCGGGCGCCGCGGCCCCGCCGGGGTTCGCGCATCCTCGCGATCGTGCTGGTGGCGACGATCGCCGTCGGCGCGTACCTGTGGCTGGCCACCATCCGCTGGCAGCGCACCGCCACGGAGTGGGAGGAGAAGGCCCAGGGCTACGCCGACGAGGTCGGCTCGCTGCGGATGCAGCTCGACGGCGCGAACTCGGAGCTGCAGGCCGCCCGCGACCAGCTCTCCACGGCGACGTCGCGCATCACGGACCTCGCGAACGAAAAGGCGCAGCTGGGTGACGAGAACGTCGCCTCGCAGCAGTACCTCGACTACCAGACGCAGGTCAGCGGGGCCGCGGCCACGGTGGCCTCGGCACTGGGGCAGTGCGTGTCGGGCCAGGAGCAGCTGGTCGGCTACCTCAAGGAGGCCGACCAGTACGAGCCCGCGGACCTGATCCGGTACGAGAAGGAGGTCAACGAGCTGTGCGCCGACGCCGAGGACGCCAACCAGGCCCTGCAGCGGGAGCTGCGCCGGTGAGGCCGGCCGCCCGTCGACGCGCCGGTGGTGTCGCGGTGGTGCTCGCCCTGACGGGCGCGCTGGGCGGCTGCGGCGTGCTGCCGCCGCTGCCGGACCCGGTGCCGAGCGACATCGTGCCGTCCACCCCGGTGGACCTGTCCCCCGCCGCGGGCGGCGACGCCCTGAGCCCCGACGGGTTCGACGCCGTGGAGCGCATGGCGGTCCGCATCCGCAACGTGGGCTGCGAGGAGCTGTCGACGGGTTCGGGCTTCGCGATCGACGAGCACACGCTGATCACCAACAAGCACGTGGTCTCGGACTCGAAAGACCTCGAGGTCAGCACCTACGACGGGCACGACATCACCGTGGGCGCCACCTCGACGGCCGGCCTGGCGGACCTCGCCGTGGTCCGCACGACCGACCCGCTGCCGTCGCACCCGGAGCTGGCGAAGGCCGACCCCGAGCCCGGCGACCACGTGACCGTCGTGGGCTACCCCGCCGGCGGCGAGCTCACCGTCACGGAGGGCGAGGTCAAGGGCTCGACGCGGGACCCGCTGAACGCCAACCTCGGCGAGGTGCTGCTCACGGACGCCCCCGTCGAGCCCGGGTCGTCCGGGTCGGCGGCGCTGGACGACAAGGGCCGCGTGATCGGCGTGGTCTACGCCAAGACCGGGGACGACAACAGCCTGCTGGTGCCGCTGTCCACGCTCCAGGAGATGCTGGGCGACGACACGGCGTTCACGCCGGCGTCGGGGTGCTGAGCGGTGCCGATACCGGGAGCGATGGACCCTCCGGCGGGCAAGATGTAGGCTTGAGAGTGCGACGGGCAGTAGCCCGGAGAAGTGAACCCGAGACCCATCCGGACGGTTGTGGCGCTCGGGTTTCGCGCTGTCTGGACACGAACGACGGTTTCTAGACGTCGATGACCGACTCGACCAGCGGCAACGCCCGCCGGCGCCAGTCGCCGCTTCGTGCCCACGACCACCCGATCACGTCCGGGATCGCCAGCAGCGGCTCCTGGGCGGCCCGCTCGTGCAGGTAGACCAGGTCTGGACAGGCGTGCTGCTTGATCAGTCGGGCCAGGTCCCGCCGGTCTCGCTCATCCATCGTCTCGTCGGACTCCAGACAGAGCTTCGCGTGCCCGGACGCGGCGATGTCGGCGACCATCGAGTCCAGGCACGCACGGCGGCGATCGATGTCGCTCTTGTAGCCGGCCCCCGCCCGATAGATGGTCGCGGTCTCGCCCTCGCCGCACAGCACCGAAAGGACCTGTCGCCGCCGGGAGCTGCTCTCGGACTTCATGTGCAGGCGGCGCTGGCCCGGTAGGACGAGCGATCGGATCGTCTTTCGGACGGTCGCGAGTCGCGCGGGCTCGATCGCGGCGGCGATCAGCAGGTAGTCCCCGCTCTTGGACTCGTCGACGAACACGTGGGCAGGCAGGGCTCTCTCACTCTCGCGTCAGCATGCGGCAGAAGATCAATGATTCCACCGTTCATCAGCAATAGCGCGAGATGATGAGAGATGTTGCTTATACGCAAGAGGAGAGCCTCTTGCAGCCAGCCGCCCTCTTCAGCGCGCCGCGCCGATCCGGAGCTCCAGCGAGTCCACCCGCGCCGAGATGACCTCGGACGCCGCCAGCCGCGCGTTGACCTGGCCCAGCACCGTGTCGAGCCCGGCCCGGTCCAGGCCCGGGTCCAGGGCGAGCACGACCGCGACCTCCGCCTTGCGGCCGGGCTCGGCGTGCGCCCGCACCACGTGCTGCACGGGCGCGGCGGCGACCGTCACCTCGGAGGCGACCTCGGGGTCCACGGCCAGCCCGTCCTCGTGCGGCACGACCGCGGGCTGCCACGGCTTGCCCTGGGCCAGCGCCCACACCGCCGGGCGCGGGACCAGCGCCGTCGCGGGACCGGCCGGGTCCACGACGATCAGCGCCCAGTTCTCGCTCACCGCCGACAGGGCGGCGCGGGTCGCCTCGACCGGGACCGGCCGCGCGTCGGGCCGCCAGGCCTGCATGGTCGCCACGGAGGTGAACACGGGCAGCGCCCGGCGCCCGTCGGGGGCCTCCAGGGCGACGACGCCGGACGACGCCTCCTTGTCGACGGCCAGCCCGTCCGGGTTCTGCTCGACGACGCCGGCCTCCGCCAGCACCGGGACGAGCACGCGGGTCTCGGCCAGGCGCGCGACGACCTCGCGCAGCGGGACCGTCCCGGTGGAGTGGCCCGCGAGCAGCCGGGTCAGCTCGGCGTCGGCCGAACCGTCGTCGCCCGCGAACTGGCTGGAGGGCTGGATCGACTTCACTCGGCGGCCTCGCTGCCGGCGGCGCCCGGGCGTCCCGCGACGTCGAGCGCCTCGGGGAGCGTGAAGGCGCCGGCGTACAGGGCCTTGCCGACCACGGCGCCCTCGATGGTGCCCAGGGCGCGCAGCGCGCGCAGGTCGTCGAGCGACGAGATGCCGCCCGAGGCGACGACGTGCGCGGGGGTGCGCGCGGCGACGTCGGACAGGAGGTCGACGTTGGGGCCGCGCAGCGTGCCGTCCTTGGTCACGTCGGTGACCACGTAGCGGGCGCAGCCGGCCTCGTCGAGCCGGCCGAGGACCTCCCAGAGGTCGCCGCCCTCCTTGGTCCAGCCGCGGGCGGCGAGCGTCGTGCCGCGCACGTCGAGGCCGACGGCGACGCGGTCGCCGTGCTCGGCGATGACCTTGGCCGTCCAGGCCGGGTCCTCCAGGGCGGCGGTGCCGAGGTTGACGCGGCGGGCGCCCGTGGCCAGGGCGCGCTCCAGCGACTCGTCGTCGCGGATGCCGCCCGACAGCTCGACCTGCACGTCCAGCTCGCCGACCACGCGCGCGAGCAGCTCCGCGTTGGAGCCGCGCCCGAAGGCCGCGTCGAGGTCCACGAGGTGCACCCACTCGGCGCCGCCGGACTGCCAGTCCAGGGCTGCGGTCAGCGGGTCGCCGTACGAGGTCTCCGAGCCGGCCTCCCCCTGGACGAGGCGGACGGCCTGGCCGTCGGCGACGTCCACGGCGGGCAGGAGCACGAGTCGGTCGGTCATGTCTCTCCAAGTTCTTTCGGTCGAGATGTCGGGTGCCGGACGCCCGCCCGCTCCGGAGGCCGGGCGGGCGAGGTCCAGCGGTCGACGGTCAGGCGAGGGTGGTGAGCCAGTTCTCCAGGAGCTGGGCGCCGGCGTCACCGGACTTCTCGGGGTGGAACTGCGTCGCGGCCAGCGGGCCGTCCTCGACCGCCGCGACGAACCGGCCGCCGTGGTCGGCCCAGGTGACCTTCGGGGGCGTGAACCTGCCCACCGCGTTCTCGTCGTACCCCTTGGTGAACGTCTGGGCGGCGTAGGAGTGCACGAAGTAGAAGCGCTCGTCGGCGATCCCGGCGAAGAGGGCCGAGCCCTCCGGCGCCTCGACCGGCGACCAGCCCATGTGGGGCACCACGTCGGCGTGCAGCCGCTCGACGACGCCCGGCCACTCACCGATGCCGTCGGCGCGCTCGCCGTGCTCCACGCCGGCGTCGAACATGACCTGCATGCCCACGCAGATGCCGAGCACGGGGCGGTTGCCGGCCAGGCGGCGGCCAACGACCTCGTGGCCGCGCACGGCCGTGAGCCCGGCCATGCACGCCGCGAAGGCGCCGACGCCGGGCACGACCAGGCCGTCGGCGTCCTGCGCGAGGGTCCGGTCGGCGGTCAGCGTCACGTCGGCGCCCACGCGCTCCAGCGCGCGGACGGCGGAACGGACGTTGCCGAAGCCGTAGTCGAGGACGACGACGCGGGCACCCACGCTCAGATCCCGCCCTTGCTGTCCGGGCCGGTCTCGCCCTTGCCCATGCTCTTGCGGGCCTTGCGGGCGGCGGAGGTCAGCATCCGGACCGCCTTGAACTTGCTGATCGAGTCCGAGCCCACCACGCCGTCGACGTCGGCCAGGGCCGTGGCGCCGGTCAGCAGGTCGACGACGCTCTCGGGCGCGCCACCCAGCACGAGGCCGGGGGCGAGCTCGTCGCCGCGCACGCCGTCGCTGAACCGGACGGCCGTCATCTGCTCGCCCGTGCGGGTGACCAGGACGAGCGGCACGCCCCGCACCAGCTGGGAGATCGCCGCGGCGGCACGCTCGGGTGCGTCGCCCGAACGGTCGCGCAGCACGCCGACGGCACCGACCGAGGTCGGCACGGCGTCGAGGTCGAGCTGGGCCAGGGAGCTGGCGGCGGCCAGCGGCTCGGCGCCCGCGATCTGGGTGATCAGCGCGGCGAAGTCGGGCTCCCCGGAGCCGGTCAGGGACGACAGGTCGTCCGGGATCTCGAGGTCACCGAGATCGAAGTCGGGCAGGTCGTCGCCGGCAGGCGTGCTGTCGGACCCGTTGTCGGGCCTGGGGCTGTCGGACATGGCTGCTAGAGCGCACCCTTCGTGGACGGGATGCCGTCGACCCGCGGGTCGACGGCCACGGCGGCGCGCAGCGCACGCGCCAGCGCCTTGAACTGAGCTTCGACGATGTGGTGCGGGTCGCGGCCGGACAGCACCCGCACGTGCAGGCAGATGCCCGCGTGGTGGGCGATGGACTCCAGCACGTGCCGCGTCAGCGACCCCGTGAAGTGGCCGCCGATCAGGTGGTACTCCTGGCCCGCCGGCTCGCCCTCGTGCACCAGGTACGGGCGGCCGGACACGTCCACGACCGCCTGGGCGAGCGCCTCGTCGAGCGGCACGAGCGCGTCGCCGAACCGGGAGATGCCGGCCTTGTCGCCGAGGGCCAGGCGGAGCGCCTCGCCGATGCTGATCGCGACGTCCTCCACCGTGTGGTGGGCGTCGATGTGCGTGTCGCCGGTCGCCTGCACGGTGAGGTCGATCAGCGAGTGCTTGCCGAGCGCCGTGAGCATGTGGTCGTAGAACGGCACGCTCGTGCTGATGTCGGTGCGCCCGGTGCCGTCGAGGTCGAGCTCGACCAGCACCTTGGACTCGGACGTGGCGCGCTCCACGCGGGCTGTCCTGCTCATGCCTGTTCCTCTCCCTGCTCCTGCAAGACCTCGGTGAGCGCCGCGCGGAACGCGGCCATCTCGGACGACGTGCCGATCGACACCCGGAGCCAGCCGTCGGGGCCGGTCTCGCGGATCAGGACCCCGCGGTCGAGCAGACCCTGCCAGACGGCGTGCCGGTCGCCGAACGTGCCGAACAGCACGAAGTTGGCGTCGGTGTCCGCGACGTCGAACGGTAGCCCGTCCGGCAGCCGCTGCTCGCGCAGCCACGTGACGGTCGCGTCGCGCTCGGCCCGCAGCGCGGCGACCTGGGCCATCAGCGACTCGCGGTGGCGCAGCGCGGCACCGGCCGCGGCCTGCGTGACGGCGCTCAGGTGGTACGGCAGCCGCACGATCCGCAGCGCGTCCACGAACTTCGTCGACCCGACCAGGTAGCCGAGCCGCATGCCTGCGGCGGCGAACGCCTTGGACATGGTGCGCGAGACGGCCAGGTTCGGGTACCGCTCCAGCAGCGCGACCGCCGACGGCGTGCCGGGCCGCCGGAACTCCGCGTACGCCTCGTCCACGACCACGACCGGGCGCGCCCCGTCGAGGTCGACCGTCAGGGCCGCCTCGCAGACCGCCTCGATGGTGGCCGTGGGCAGCGCCGTGCCGGTCGGGTTGTTGGGGCTGGCCAGCAGGATCACCGACGGGCGCACCTGACGGATCAGCTGGACGGCGTGCGCCGGGTCCAGCGTGAAGTCGTCCTCGCGGCGGCCGACGACCCACTTCGTGTGCGTGTCCCGCGCGTACTCCGGGTACATCGAGTACGTGGGCGCGAACGAGAGCGCGGTGCGGCCAGGGCCGCCGAACGCCTGCAGCACGTGCAGCATGACCTCGTTGGACCCGTTCGCCGCCCAGACGTCGAACTGCGCCAGATGGACGCCGGTCTCCATCTCCAGGTAGTCGGCGAGGTCGCGGCGCAGGACGGTGGCGTCGCGGTCCGGGTAGCGGTTCATGCCGCGGGCGGCACGCGCCACCTCCTCCGCGATGGTCGCGACCACGTCCTCACCGGGCGGGTACGGGTTCTCGTTGACGTTCAGCAGCACCGGCACGTCGAGCTGCGGCGCGCCGTACGGCTCCTCGTCCGCCAGCTCGGGACGCAGCGGCAGGCGCACCGAGGACGCCGAGGCGCTGCCCTCCGCGCTCTGCTCGTCGACGGCGTTGGTCATCACCGCACCAGTCTACGAAGCCCGCGGCACCGGCCCGGCACCAGTCCGCCCACCGGGCGGGTGGCCCTGGTCACCCGCCCGGCACCAGGTGTCACCGCACGCCCAGCACGAACGGGTACACCGCGGCCGCGCCGGCCTCGCGCAGCAGCCGGGACGCCACCGTCAGCGTCCAGCCGGAGTCCGTGTAGTCGTCCACCAGGAGCACCGACCGGCCGGGCAGCCCGCGGAGCGCGCCGTCGCCGAGCTGGAGCTGCAGGCGCCGGGCCACGCCCGCCAGCCGCATCGCGGAGTTCACGTCGTGCCGGCCGGGCTCCTCCTGCCCGGCGACCGGCCCGACCGCGCCGATCATCGGCACGCCCAGGTACTTCGCCAGACCGGTGGCCAGGTGGAAGGAGAGCTGGGGCCGGCGGACCGAGCGGATCGCGACGACCGCCTCGACCACGAGCGGACCGGCCTGGGCGGCAGCCTGGTCGCCGCCCTCGGTCCCGTCCTCGGGCTCCTCGCTGCTCTCCACCGGCGGCCGGAGCGCCGGCCACTCGTCCAGCACGCGCGCGGCGGCCCGGCGCAGCGGCACGGGCAGCTCGCCGTCCTGCGCGTTCGGGGCGAGCAGGTCGCGCAGCGGTCCGGACCAGCCGAGGCCGTCGAGGCGGGCGACGGCCCGGCCCGGCTCGGCCAGCTCGGCGGGCGGGATCTTGCCCTTGAGGTCCAGGCCGATCGAGGCCAGGCCCGTGGGCCACATCTTGCGCGGCTCGACCTCCATGCCCGGGCGGTCCATCTCTGCGCGCGCGGCGGCGACCGCCTCGGCGTCAGGCGCCTCGGGCAGGGCCATGTGACCGCACCGGTCGCAGCGGCCGCACTCCCAGCCCGGCGTCAGCTCCGGGTCGTCGAGCTGGGCGCGCAGGTAGGCCATGCGGCAGCCCGGGGTGTTCACGTAGTCGACCATCGCCTGCTGCTCGGCGGCCCGGGTGGCGGCGACGCGGCCGTACCGCTCGGCGTCGTACGACCACGGCCGGCCGGTCGCCTCCCAGCCGCCCTTCACCCGCCGGACGGCGCCGTCGACGTCGAGCACCTTGAGCATGGTCTCCAGGCGGCTGCGGCGCAGGTCGACCTGCGTCTCCAGCACTGCCGTCGACATGGTGCCGCCGCCGGCCAGGGCGTCGAGCGTGGCCCGCACCTGCCCCTCGGCGGGGAACGCCTGCTCGCCGAACCAGTCCCAGATGGCCTTGTCCTCGGTGCCGGGCAGCAGCACCACCAGCGCCTGGTCCACGCCACGGCCGGCACGACCGACCTGCTGGTAGTACGCGATCGGCGACGACGGCGCGCCCAGGTGCACCACGAACGCCAGGTCCGGCTTGTCGAAGCCCATGCCCAGCGCGGACGTGGCGACCAGCGCCTTGACGTCGTCGTTCTTGAGGTCCGCCTCGAGCTGCTCGCGCTGCGCCGGCTCGGTGCGCCCCGTGTAGGCGGCCACCGCGAGGCCGTAGCCACGGAGCTGCTCGGCCACCTGCTCCGCCGCCGAGACGGTGAGGCAGTAGACGATGCCGGACCCCTCGATGTCCTGGAGCGCCTCGGCCAGCCACGCCACGCGGGTGGGCTGGTCGCCGAGCTCCAGCACGGCCAGGTGCAGCGACTCGCGGTCGAGCCCGCCGCGCAGCACCAGCACGTCCTCGCCCGCCGCCTGGTCGCCGTGCACGGCGAGCTGCTCGGCCACGTCCTGTGTCACGCGCTCGTTGGCCGTGGCGGTCGTCGCCAGCACGGGGATACCCGCCGGCAGGTCGGCCAGGAGCGTGCGGATACGCCGGTAGTCGGGGCGGAAGTCGTGGCCCCAGTCCGAGATGCAGTGCGCCTCGTCGATGACCACGAGGCCGGCGTCGGCCGCCAGGCGCGGCAGCACCTCGTCGCGGAAGCCGGGGTTGTTCAGGCGCTCCGGCGAGCAGAGCAGCACGTCGACCTCGCCGCGCGCGATCGAGGCGTGCACCTCGTCCCACTCGGTCATGTTGGCCGAGTTGATCGTCACGGCCCGGATGCCCGCGCGCGAGGCGGCGGCGATCTGGTCGCGCATGAGCGCCAGCAGCGGCGAGACGATCACCGTGGGACCCGCGCCGCGGGCCCGCAGCAGCCTGGTGGCCACGAAGTACACGGCCGACTTGCCCCACCCGGTGCGCTGCACCACGAGCGCCCGGCGGTGGAAGGCCGCGAGCGCCTCGATCGCCGTCCACTGGTCGTCGCGCAGCCGTGCGTCGTCGCGGCCGACCAGCTCGCGCAGCGCGGCCTCGGCCTCCTCGCGCAGGGAGGCGCCGGGCGTCGCGGCCGGGACCGGGCGGGCGGTCTCCTCGGCCTCGGCCTCGACCGCCTCCTCCGTCGGCTCGGCCCCTTCCGCGTCCTGCTCCGCCGGCTCGGCCGGCGGCCACCGGCGGACCGGCGCCGCGGCCGCCACGCCGCCGTCGGGCAGCAGGCCCCGCAGCATCTGCAGCTTGGCCGCCTGGGCCTCGGGGGTGTTGCGCGCGGACGGCGGCAGCCCGGGGTCACCGACGTCGGTCAGGTGGGCGTCGTCGGGCGGCTCCTCCATGCTGAAGGGCAGGTCTGCGAAGGGGTCCTTGGTCACGTGATCGATCCTAGGAGCAGCCACCGACACCGCGAGCCGGTTATCCACAGCCGGGTGCGCTTGGCACACTATTCGCCGGTGATTCCCGACGTCGTCACCGTGCGCGCCGCCGCGGCGTCGTCGGGCACGCCCACCGACGCCGCCAGCGACGCGAGCAGGGCGAGCCGCTCCCCCGTCGGCGAGTCCGGGGCGGCGTGCAGCAGCACGACCATCTGCCGGTCGGTCCCCGCGATCGACAGCTTCTCCATGTCGAGGTCCAGCTCGCCGACCTGCGGGTGCAGCATGCGCGTGACGTGCGGCCGCCCGAGGTTCACGTCGTGCCGCGCCCAGAGGGTACGGAACCGCTCCGAGGCGAGCGAGAGCTCCCCGACGAGCCGTTCGGGGCGCTCGTCGTCCGTGTCCGTGCCCACCGCCTCGCGGAACCGGGCGACGAGCTTGGGCGCCACCTCGGGCCAGTCGGGGTGCATCGCCTGCTCGGCGGGGTCCAGGAACAGGTCGCGGAGCCGGTTGCGGCCCACCCGCAGGGTGGGCGACAGGGCCTCCGCCAGCCGGTTCACGGCGAGCACGTCGAAGTACCGCCCCTCGATGTACCCCGGGATGCCGACCCGCTCCAGGAGCCGCAGCGTCCCGGCGGGCACCACCTCACGGCGCGGCCGCCGGGGCCGACGGCGCGGCGCCGGGGCGGCCAGGTCCAGCAGGTGCCGCGTGGCTGCCTCGTCCAGGAGCAGCACCCGGGCGAGCGACTCCAGGACCTGGACGGACGGGTTCCGGTCCCGGCCCTGCTCCAGCCGGAGGTAGTAGTCGGCGCTGATGCCCGCGAGCAGCGCGACCTCCTCGCGCCGCAGGCCCGCCACCCGGCGCACGCCGCCTTCCGGCAGCCCGACGTCGGCGGGGCGCACCAGCTCGCGGCGCGCCCGGAGGTACTCGCTCAGCTGGGTCTCCCGGGTCATGCCCACCACGGTAGGCCGGGCGGCTCGCGCGTGCCTGGTCCCCGTACTCCCAGGATCGTCCGGGCACTGCCTGTCCGCCCCGGTCCGCCGGACGGTGGAGCCATGACCACACAGACCCTCCCCGGCGGCGCCTACCCGCTCGCCGAAGACCTCACCGTCAACCGCGTCGGCTACGGCGCCATGCAGCTCGCGGGCCCCGGCGTCTTCGGGCCGCCCGCCGACCGTGCCGCCGCCGTCGCCGTCCTGCGCGAGGCCGTCGCGCTCGGCGTCAACCACATCGACACCGCCGACTTCTACGGCCCGTACGTCACCAACGAGATCATCCGCGAGGCCCTGCACCCCTACGCCGCCGACCTGCACGTCGTCACCAAGGTGGGCGCGGTGCGCGACGCCGAGGGGCACTGGGTGCTGGACCGCGAGCCCGGCCGGCTCCGGCGCCAGGTGGAGCAGAACCTGGAGCACCTGGGACTGGACCGGCTCGACGTCGTCAACCTGCGGGTCGGCGGGTTCGGGGCCCCGGAGCCCGGGTCGCTCGCGGCGCAGTTCACCGCCCTGGCCGGGCTGCGGGACGAGGGCCTGATCCGGCACCTCGGCGTCAGCACCGTCACCGCGGAGCAGGTGGCCGAGGCGCAGTCGATCGCGCCGGTCGTGTGCGTGCAGAACATGTACAACATCGCCAACCGCGGCGACGACGCACTCATCGACTCGCTGGCCGCGCAGGGCATCGCCTACGTGCCCTACTTCCCGCTGGGCGGCTTCTCGCCGCTCCAGTCGGCGGAGCTGGACGCCGTGGCCACCCGCCTGGGCAGCACCCCGGCCGCCGTCGCGCAGGCGTGGCTGCTGCGGCGGTCGCCGAACATCCTGCTGATCCCCGGGACGTCGTCGGTGGCCCACCTGCGGGAGAACGTCGCCGTGGCCGACCTCGTCCTGCCCGACGACGAGGTCGCGGTGCTGGACTCGATCGGCGACTGAGGGGAGCACGCGCGTACGGCGCCGGGCGGACCCGAGG
>NZ_JBHVEG010000157.1:0-14874 GCF_042802395.1 Promicromonospora sp. NPDC057488 | reverse complement strand
GACGAGGGGTGACCACGGCCGTCGTCGTCCGGGCGTCAGGAGCGGCGGCGCACGACGTCGTCGATCGCCGGGGCGAGCTGGGGCCAGCGGAAGGCGAAGCCCGCTCCCGCGAGCCGCTCGGGCAGCACCCAGCGGCTCTTGAGCACCAGCTCCGCCTCGTTGCGCAGCACCCACACGGCGGGCTCCAGCAGCCAGCGCGGCGCCGGGATCCCCAGCGGCATCCGGGTCGCCCGGCGCAGCTCGGCCATGAGCGTGCGGTTGTCGACCGGGTGCGGCGCGGCGAGGTTGACCGGCCCGGAGATCTCCTCGTGCTGCTCCAGGAACCGGACGGCCCGCAGCACGTCGTCGACGTGGATCCACGAGAACTTCTGCCGGCCCTCGCTGTGGTGGACCGGCACGGCGCCGCCTGTCGGCCGGTCGCCGATGCCGCGATAGCGGTGGTGCTGGAACCACCAGCCGTCGAGCTGCGGGCCGCCCACGCCGAACCTGGCCAGCCGCGCGAGCATGTCGGACGCCGGGCCGCCCAGCACGATCGCCATCCGCAGCGCCACGCGGCGCGTGCCGGGCAGGCGCCCCGCGAAGAGCTCGTGCTCCCAGCTCCGCGCGACGTCCACCGAGAATCCGGCGCCGAGCTCGCCGCCGTCCTCCGTCTGCGGCCGGTCCAGGGCGTACCGGTAGATCGTCGCGGTGCTCGCGTTGAGCCACAGGCGCGGCGGCCGGTCGGCCGCCGCGACGGCGTCGTGCAGCTGCCGGGTGGTCTCCACGCGGGAGCGCAGGATCTCGTCGCGGTTCGCGTCCGTGTACCTGCAGCCCACGCTCTTGCCGGCGAGGTTGACCAGCAGGTCGGCGCCGTCGACCAGGCGGCGCACGGCCGCGTCGTCGGACCACCGGGCGTCAGGGCCGCTGCGGCCCACCCGGGCGACCTCGTACCCGCGCGTCGCGAGGTCGTCGACGAGCGCCCGCCCGATGAACCCGGTCCAACCCGCCACGACGGCCCGCTTCGCCTCGGTCATGCGGTGCAGCGTATCCCCGGCCCCTCCCGGGGATCACGCTCAGCGGGCGGGCTCCAGGCGGATGACCACCGACTTCGAGGCCGGGGTGTTGCTCTGGTCCGCCGTGTGGTCCAGGGGCACCAGCACGTTCGTCTCCGGGAAGTACGCCGCCGCGCAGCCGCGCGCCGTCGGGAACGAGATGACGCGGAAGCCCTCGGCGCGGCGCTCGCCCACCTCGCCGTCGGCGCCGGGCCACTCGCTGATCAGGTTCACGGTGTCGCCGTCGGCCACACCGCTCGAAGCCAGGTCGTCCGGGTGGACGAACACGACGCGCCGCCCGTTCTTCACGCCGCGGTACCGGTCGTCCAGGCCGTAGACCGTGGTGTTGAACTGGTCGTGCGAGCGCACGGTCTGCAGCAGGAGCCGGCCCTCCGGCACCTGGACGATCTCGAGCTCGTTCACCGTGAAGTTGGCCTTGCCCGTCGTCGTCGGGAACAGGCGGGCGTCGCGCGGCGGGTGCGGCAGCACGAACCCGCCGGGCTCGGCGACCCGGTGGTCGAAGTCCTCGAAGCCCGGCACCACACGCGAGATCGAGTCGCGGATCCGGGCGTAGTCGCCGGCGAACTCCTCCCACGGCGTCGGGTCCTCCGGACCCAGCGCGCGGCGGGCCAGGTCGCACAGGATGGCCGTCTCGCTGCGCAGGGCGTCCGAGACCGGGGCCAGCCGGCCGCGGGACGCGTGCACCACGCTCATCGAGTCCTCGACCGTGACGACCTGCTCACGCCCACCCGTCATGTCCCGCTCCGTGCGGCCGAAGCAGGGCAGCACCAGCGACCGCTTGCCCGGCAGCACGTGCGAGCGGTTCAGCTTGGTCGAGACGTGCACCGTGAGCGGCACCTCGCGCAGCGCGGCCTCCGTGACCGCGCTGTCCGGGGTGGCCGCGGCGAAGTTGCCGCCGACCGCCATGAAGACCTTGAGCCGCCCGTCGCGCAGCGCCCGGACGGTGTCGACGACGTCGAGCCCGTGGGCTCGCGGCGGCTCGAAGCCGAACTCCGTGGCCAGTGCGTCCAGGAACGGCTCGGTGGGCCGCTCCCAGATGCCCATGGTGCGGTCGCCCTGCACGTTGCTGTGCCCGCGCACCGGGCAGGCGCCCGCGCCGGGGCGGCCCACGTTGCCCCGCAGCAGCAGGAAGCTCACGACCTCGCGGATGGTCGCCACGGCCTGCTTGTGCTGGGTCAGGCCCATCGCCCAGCAGACGATGATGTTGTCGGCGGCCTTGACGTCGTCGACGAACGCCTCGATCTCGGACCAGTCCAGGCCCGTGGCCCGCTCGACGTCGCCCTGGTCGACGGCGCGCCAGGCGGCCGCCGCCTCCGGGAACCCGGAGGTGTGCTGCGCGATGAACTCGTGGTCCAGCACCGGGGCGTGCCCGGCGGTCCGCGCGTCGTCGTCGGCCTCGACCAGCAGGCGGTTCACCGCCTGGAACAGGGCCAGGTCGCCCGCGAGGCGGACCTGGAGGAACCGGTCGGCGAGCTTGGTGCCCTGCCCCACGACGCCGCGGACGCGCTGCGGGTTCTTGAAGGTCTGCAGCCCGGCCTCGGGCAGGGGGTTGATCGCCACGATCCGCGCCCCGCGGTCCTTGGCCTCCTCCAGCGCCGTGAGCATGCGCGGGTGGTTGGTCCCGGGGTTCTGCCCGACGACGACGATCAGGTCCGCGTGGTCGGTGATGTCCTCCAGCGACACGCTGCCCTTGCCGATGCCCAGCGTCTCCACCAGCGCCGTGCCGGACGACTCGTGGCACATGTTCGAGCAGTCGGGCAGGTTGTTCGTGCCGAGCTTGCGCGCCAGGAGCTGGTAGAGGAACGCGGCCTCGTTGCTGGTGCGCCCCGACGTGTAGAACGCCGCCTCGTCCGGTGAGTCCAGCCCGCGCAGCTCGCCGGCGACCAGGTCGAGGGCCTCGTCCCAGGACACGGGCCGGTAGTGGTCGGCGCCCTCCTCGCGCAGCATGGGCTCGGTGATCCGGCCGGACTTGCCCAGCCGGTGGTCGGTCCACGTGGCCAGCTCCGAGATCGGATGCTCGGCGAAGAAGGCCGCGTCCGCGCGCTTGCGGGTCGCCTCCTCGGCCACCGCCTTGGCGCCGTTCTCGCAGAACTCCGCGAGGTGCGGCTTGCCCGGCTCGGGCCAGGCGCAGCCGGGGCAGTCGAACCCGCGCTGCTGGTTGAGCAGGGGCAGCGTGCGTAGGCCGCGCCCCACGCCGGCCTCGTCGAAGACGTGCGCCAGGCCGTGGACCACCCCCGGCACGCCCGCGGCCGCCGTCTTGGGCGGGCCGATGCGCAGGCTCTTCTCGGGGGCGTCGGTACGGGCCTCGTCGCTCACGTCTGTCACGATCTCGACCCTACGCTGCTTCCACGCAGGCCGGGAGGGGCCCGAAGGCCGCTGTCGATGCCGTGCCGGTCCCGGGTGCGATGGCGCCCGCGGCCGAGCGGCGGTTGACTGGAATCAACTCCGGACGGCCTGTCCTGGGTCATCCGGTTGCCCCATTTGCTCCTCGGGAGGCACACCATGGGACAGGCACGTGAGTTGATGAACAGGTTCACCGGCGCCCTGGTCGCCGGAGACATGGACACGGTGCGCGAGCTCTACGCCGCGGACGTCGTGGTCACCACGCCGGACGCCGGGACGCTGCACGGCATCGACGCCTTCATCCAGTGGAACCAGGCGTTCGCCGGCGCGTTCTCGGACCGCGACTACCGCTCCGACCGCGAGCTGGAAGCCGGAGACTCCGCCATCGACCAGGGCGAGCTCATCGGGACCCACACCGGCCCGATGGCCCTGCCCGACGGGCAGAGCGTTCCGCCGACCGGCAAGCAGATCCGGATGCGGGGCCTCGACATCGCCACGGTCTCCGACGGGAAGATCGTCCGGCACGACTTCTACTTCGACCAGCTCGAGCTGCTCAACCAGCTCGGGCTGAACCCGGCGACCTGAGAAAGACGGCGGCCTGGACATATCGGTCGGTGGGAGTGCGAGACTGGCGGTATGGGAGTCGTCACCGACCGACGGCGCGTGGTGCGCGTCCGCGAGGGCGCCCGCGCGGCGCGCCCGGACACGCTCGCCGTCGAGGAACCGCTCATGGTCCGGCTCGTCGGGCCCGGCGCGCTGGTCAGCCGGGCGCGGCCGCTCGGCGCGGTCCCGGCGGGCGTCGTGCCGGTCGGCGGGGTGCTGCCGGACGGCGTCCTGCCGGGCGCCCCGCCCACGGGGAGCACGCTCACCGTCACGATGCGCACCCCCGGCGACGACTTCGACCTGGTCGCCGGCTGGCTGGTCTCGGAGGGCGCCGTCACGGCGCGCGAGGAGATCGCGGGGATGCGGCTGTGCCCCGACGAGGACAACACCGTCGAGGTGGCGCTCGCGCCCGGCGTCGAGCCCCCGCGGCAGCGGGCGTTCGCGACGACCAGCGCGTGCGGGGTGTGCGGGTCGGACACCGTGGTGGAGGTGCGGGCCGCCCTGCGCTGGCCGGTCGCGCGCGACGCCGTCACGGTCGGCACCGACGTGATCGCCGCCCTGCCCGACCTGCTCCGGGAACGGCAGCGGGCCTTCGACCGGACCGGCGGCCTGCACGCCGCGGGCCTGTTCACCGCCGACGGCGAGCCGCTGTACGTCCGCGAGGACGTGGGCCGGCACAACGCCGTCGACAAGGTGGTCGGGGCGGCCCTGCGCGACGGCGCCCTGCCCGCCGCCGGGACGGTGCTCCAGGTCAGCGGGCGGGCGTCGTTCGAGCTGGTGCAGAAGGCCGCGCGGGCCGGGATCCCGGTGCTGTCCGCGATCTCCGCGCCGTCGACCCTCGCGGTGGACCTGGCCGAGGAGTGCGGCCTGACCCTGCTGGGTTTCGTGCGCGGCGACTCGATGAACGTCTACACGCGGGCGGACCGGCTGCGCTGAGCCGGCCCGCCCGGGCGGTGCCTCAGCCCGTGAACAGCGGGATGACGCTCCGGACCGTCTGGAACAGCCCGTAGGCCAGCGGCACGGTCACCACGGCCCAGGTGAGGACCAGCCGGGGTACCTGGTTCGACGTCGGCTCCGGGGCCGGTTCGGGGGTCTGCTCGGCCATGGTCACACCTTTCCCTGGGCGAACTCGTCGGTCTGGCCCGGCCGCTCGTGGAACCGCGCCGCTACCGGCCGGACCAGGGCGTTGGCCACGAAGCCGACCGCGAGCACGGCCACCATGGTGAACAGCGCCGGTCGATAGTCGGCCGCCACCAGCTCCCCCGGCGTGCCCTGGGCGTCCAGGAAGCCGTTGATGATGAGCGGGCCGGCGATCCCCGCGGCCGACCACGCGGTCAGCAGGCGGCCGTGGATCGCGCCCACCTGGAAGGTGCCGAACAGGTCGCGCAGGTAGGCGGGGACCGTGGCGAAGCCGCCGCCGTAGAACGACAGGATCACGGCCGCCACCAGCACGAAGATCACGGTTGACGTGTGCCCGACCGTGGCCAGCAGCACATACATGATCATGCCGACGCCCAGGTACATGACATAGGTGGGCTTGCGGCCGATGTAGTCCGACGTCGAGGACCACACGAAGCGCCCCGCCATGTTGAACAGGGACAGGAACGCCACGAACCCGGCCGCCGTCGCCGGCGCGACCGAGGACATGCCGTCCTCGCGGAAGAAGTCCTGGATCATGGGCGCCGCCTGCTCCAGGATGCCGATGCCCGCCGTCACGTTGCAGAACAGGACGGTCCACAGGAACCAGAACTGCGGGGTCTTGATGGCGTTCGCCGCGGAGACGTTCGCGGTCGACACCATCGGCTTGGCCGCCACCGCCGAGGCGTCGAACCCCGCGGGCGTCCAGCCGGGCGGCGGGACCTTCACCGTGAACACGCCCAGCATCATCACCAGGAAGTAGGCGATGCCCAGGGTCACGAAGAGCGAGGCGACGGCGCTGCCGGTGGCGACGGAGGTCGGGTCGGTGGGGTCGTAGCCGCTGTCGTAGGCGGCCATGAGCTGGCGGGACAGCGGCGAGGCGATGAGCGCGCCGCCGCCGAACCCCATGATCGCCATGCCCGTGGCCAGGCCCGGGCGGTCGGGGAACCACTTGATCAGCGTGGACACCGGTGAGATGTACCCGATGCCGAGCCCGATGCCGCCGATGAAGCCGTACCCGAGGTAGACCAGCCACAGCTGCGACGTCGCGATGCCGAGCGCCCCGACGAGGAACCCGGAGGCCCAGAAGCAGGCCGACGCGAACATCGCCGCGCGGGGCCCGGCCCGTTCCACCCAGGTGCCCAGGACGGCTGCCGAGAGGCCGAGCATGACGATGGCGATCGAGAAGATGACGCCGATCGCCGTGAGGCTCGACTCGAAGTGGGCGACCAGCGCGCTCTTGTAGACGCTGGTGGCGTACGCCTGGCCGATGCACAGATGGATGGCCAGCGCGGCCGGCGGGATGAGCCACCTGCTGTAGCCGGGCTTGGCCACCGTGTGCTCGCGGTCGAGGAACGACAGCGCCATGCGCACCTCCTCGTGCTCAGGGGAGCGGACCGCACGAGGTGCGGTTTCTCCCGTTTGCGTGCGCACGCTACTGGCGTCGGATGCCCGGGTCAATGGTCCGCGCCGGGGCTCGGGTGGCTCAGTGCTGCGGGCTGCGCACCGCGGCCAGGAACAGCGGGAGGTGCGTCCCGGTGTGCGCGATCCGCAGCAGGTAGGGGCGGTCGACCGTCATGCGGACCGCCGAGTCATCCGGCATGGCGCCGCTCGCCTCGACGCCGATCTCGGTGACGGCGGCCGCGACGGTGCCGTCCTCGTCGAGGCTCAGGTAGGCCTGCTGCAGCACCTGGCTCACCCGCAGCGGCTCGGTGTTGCTGATGCCCGTCAGGTCCGGGCTGCCGTACAGCCCGCCCAGGCCCGCCTCGTCCAGGGCGGGGGCGAGGTCCAGCGTGGGCGGCTCGAGCTCCAGGGTCGGCATAGCGAGCTCGACCGGCCGGGGCGCGGCGTCGTCGAGGGCCGTGGTCAGGGCGGACAGCGTCCCGGGTTCGACGTCGGCGGGGTCGGTGCCGGCGGGCGGGAGCAGCACGTCCGCGTGGAACGCCTCGAGGTAGGGGAGGCGGACGGCGGCCCAGCCGTCGGCCTCGGCGTACGCCCACGGCTCGTTGCCGTGCAGCATCTCGGTGGGCGCGGTGCCGTCGGGGCCGGTGAAGTCCTCGTCCCTGGTGGCGCTCTTCTCGAACGGCGTGTCCCAGCGGGCCGCGAGCAGGATCGCGTTCTGCAGCACCAGGCGCAGCGACGGGTCGGGCTCGATCGCCGACTTCTCGATCAGCCCGCCGGTGTGGTGGTTCACCCAGGAGTCGAGCACCTTCTTGCCCTCGCCGCCGCCCAGGTCGGTGCGCTGCACGCCGGCGTCGAACGCGGACGCCAGCGCGTCGAGGTAGCCCGGCTCGACGGTCAGCTCGTCGTCGAGCACCGCCTGGTTGGCCAGGTGCAGCACGGGGCGGTCGGGCAGCTCGGCGTCCTGGGCGACGCCGGGGTCGCCGTCGTGCTCCGCGAGCTCGCCCTGCAGGGCGTTGTAGGCGGCGGTGCGGTCCACGCCCGCCGCCCCGAGCGCGGCGTCCAGTGCTGCCGCCGTCTCGCCGCGGGCACCCTCGGCGAGCAGGGCCAGGGCGAACGTCAAGGAGGCGGGGGAGACCAGGGCGTTGTCGTCGGGCTCGGCGGTCGCGCGCAGCGCGAGCAGGCCCAGCTCCTCGGTCGCGGCGACGGCGTCGGCGCTCGCGGGGGTGTCGGCGACTGCGACGGCGACGCGGTCGGCGTCCGACCGCTCCAGGCCCTCGTCCGCGGCGGGGGCGGGGGCGCATGCGGTCAGGACGCCGCACGCGGCCAGCGCGACGACGCCGGCGGCCGCGGTGGTGGCTGTCGCGCGGGGCAGGGCGCGGCGCGGGGCGGTGCTGGGGGTGACGGTCCTGGAGCTGACGGTCCTGGGGCGACGCTGCACGGGAATCCTCCGGGTTCGGGGGCCCGCGCTCGCGGGCGGGTCCTGACCTGGATGTGTGGCGGCGAGCCCCGGCCTTGCACCCACCTCATGTCAGACACACAGGTCACCCGGGTGACCTGTGTGTCTGACACGCGCGGGCGGATGCGACAGATGTCAGTGGCGCCGGGCACAATCTGTCCCGACCACCCGGGTGGGCTCGACGCACGGGGTCTCGACGCACGAAGTGAGGTAGGGGACGTTGGCAAGCATCAACCAGCGCATCGCTGAGGAGCTGGGCGTTCGCGAAGGGCAGGTGACCGCGGCCGTGGACCTGCTCGACGGCGGCGCGACCGTGCCGTTCATCGCCCGCTACCGCAAGGAGGTGACGGGCACCCTCGACGACGCGCAGCTGCGCACCCTCGAGGAGCGGCTGCGGTACCTGCGCGAGCTCGAGGAGCGGCGCGCGGCGATCCTGGCGTCGGTGCAGGAGCAGGGCAAGCTCACGGACGAGCTGCGGGCCCAGATCCTGGCGGCGGAGACCAAGTCGCGTCTGGAGGACATCTACCTCCCGTACAAGCCCAAGCGGCGCACCAAGGCGCAGATCGCGCGCGAGGCCGGCCTGGAGCCGCTCGCCGACGCGCTGATCGGCGACCCGTCCCTCGACCCGCAGGAGACGGCCGGCCCGTACGTCGACGCCGACAAGGGCGTGGCCGACGCCGCCGCGGCGCTCGACGGCGCCCGGGCGATCCTCGTGGAGCGCATGGGTGAGGACGCCGACCTGATCGGCACGCTGCGCGAGCGGCTGTGGAAGCGCGGGCGCATGCTGTCCGGCGTCCGCGACGGCGCGCAGGACAAAGGCGCCAAGTTCTCGGACTACTTCGAGTTCGCCGAGGCCCTGTCCAGCCTGCCCTCGCACCGCGTGCTCGCCCTGTTCCGGGGCGAGAAGGAGGACGTGCTGGACCTGACGATCGAGCCCGAGGAGGGCATCGAGGCGGGCGTGCCGACGTCGTACGAGGGCACGATCGCGCACCAGTTCGGCATCACCAACCAGGGCCGCCCGGCCGACCGCTGGCTGAACGACACGGTCCGCTGGGCGTGGCGCACCAAGATCCTGGTGCATCTCGGCATCGACGTGCGGCTGCGGCTGCGCTCCGAGGCCGAGGACGAGGCCGTGCGCGTGTTCGCCGCCAACCTGCGCGACCTGCTGCTCGCGGCGCCCGCCGGCACGCGGGCCACGATGGGCCTCGACCCGGGCCTGCGCACGGGCGTCAAGGTCGCCGTCGTCGACGCCACGGGCAAGGTCGTGGAGCACGCGACCATCTACCCGCACCAGCCCGCCAACCGCTGGGACGAGTCGCTGGCCGTGCTGGCCCGGCTCGCCCAGAAGCACAAGGTGGACCTGGTGGCGATCGGCAACGGGACGGCGTCGCGCGAGACCGAGCGGCTGGCCGCCGACCTGATGAAGAAGGTGCCGGAGCTCGGCCTGACCAAGGCCGTCGTGTCCGAGGCCGGCGCGTCCGTGTACTCGGCGTCCGCCTACGCCAGCGCGGAGCTGCCCGACCTGGACGTGTCCATCCGCGGCGCCGTCTCGATCGCGCGCCGCCTCCAGGACCCGCTGGCCGAGCTCGTGAAGATCGACCCCAAGTCGATCGGCGTGGGCCAGTACCAGCACGACATCACCGAGACCAAGCTGTCGCGGTCGCTGGACGCCGTGGTGGAGGACTGCGTCAACGGCGTCGGCGTGGACCTCAACACCGCCTCGGTGCCGCTGCTGTCGCGCGTCTCGGGCATCACGTCGACGCTCGCCGAGAACATCGTGTCCCACCGGGACGCCAACGGCCCGTACGCGTCGCGCGCCTCGCTCAAGGACGTGCCGCGCCTGGGCCCCAAGGCGTTCGAGCAGTGCGCGGGCTTCCTCAAGGTCTCGGGCGGTGCCGAGCCGCTGGACGCGTCGTCGGTGCACCCCGAGGCGTACCCGCTGGCGCGGCGCATCGTGACGGCGTCGGGCACGGACGTGCAGGCGCTGATCGGTAACGGCGGTGCCCTGCGCACGCTGCGGCCCACCGAGTTCGTGGACGAGACGTTCGGTCTGCCGACCGTGACCGACATCTTCGCCGAGCTGGAGAAGCCGGGCCGCGACCCGCGCCCGGCGTTCACCACGGCTTCCTTCGCCGACGGCGTCGAGACCCTCGGCGACCTGGTGCCCGGCATGGTGCTGGAGGGGCAGGTCACCAACGTCGCCGCCTTCGGCGCGTTCGTGGACATCGGCGTGCACCAGGACGGGCTCGTGCACGTCTCGGCCATGTCCAAGAACTTCGTCAGCGACCCGCGCGAGGTCGTGAAGTCGGGCGACATCGTCAAGGTGAAGGTGATGGACGTCGACCTGCAGCGCAAACGGGTCTCCCTGACCCTGCGGCTGGACGACGAGGTCGGCGCGGCCCCCGGCGGACGCACCTCGGGCAGCTCCGGCGGCGGTCAGGGCGGCCAGCGCGGCGGGCGCCCGGGCGGCGGCGAGGGCCGCGGTCGCGGTGGCCAGGGCCGAGGCCAGGGCCAGGGCCAGGGCCAGCGCGGTCAGGGCGGACAGGGTGGACAGGGTGGCCGCGGCCGCCCGGCCCCGGCCGACACCGCCATGGCGGACGCGCTCCGCCGCGCGGGCCTGGCCTGACCCGCGGCGGGCGCTGCCCGTGAGGTGCTCGAACGTAGGGTTGGTCGCCGTATGACGCCTGATGGGGCGACCAACCCTACGTTCGCGCTGTCGGGGTGCTTTGCGTGTCAGACTGGGGCCGCACAGTCAGCCCTCGTCGGAGATCAAGTACGCCCGTGACCAGCAGGCCAGAGAGCACGACCCGGCGACGTCGGCGCGAGGAGCTGCTGAGCAGCTCGATCGACGTGGCGCGGCGGCTGCTCGCCGACGGCGGGCTCGAGAGCGTGACGATGCTGGCCGTCAGCCGGGAGATCGGCATCGCCGGACCGGGGCTCTACCGGTACTTCCCGAGCCGCGCCGACCTGCTGCGGGCCACGTACCGGCACGTGCTCGACGAGCTGGTGGCGCACGTCCGCGCGGCGGTCGCCCGCCAGCGGGCCGGTGACCGCGCCGCCGAGGTGCACGCGCTGACCTACGCGATGTTCGCCTGGTGCGTGGCGCACCCCAACGAGTTCGACCTGCTGCTGGGCGCCGGCCTGCGCCTGGCCCGCGAGGACGGCGCCGTGGCGGGCGAGGCCGGCGGCGGCACGTTCTACGAGGTGGCAGCCCTCGCGTTCCCGCCGGTCGCCGCGCAGTGGGCCGACGGCGCGGTCCGGTTCGACGAGCCGGTGTCCCCGGAGCTCGAGGCGGAGCTGACCGCGCGCCGCGACGCCCTGCTCACGGCGTTCCCCGACGCTCCCCGCGACGTGCCGCTCGGGCTGGTCGCCGCCGTCCGCGTGGCCTGGCAGCGCACTTTCGGCCTGCTGTGCATGACGGTCTACAACCACGTGCTCGAACCCGACGGGCCCGTGCGGCACGACTACATCACCGCGCTGCTCGACGACCTGAACCAGCGCAACCTCGCGCTCTTCGGCATGGCGCCCAGCCCCGCCGTCCTGCTGGAACCGGTGTTCGCCGGCCCCGGTGAGCGAGGTCGGTCGTGACCCCGCGCGAGCCGACGGGCCGCCGCGCACGGCTGCGCCGCGAGCTGCTGACCGAGGCGCTGGCCTCGGCGCGCCGCCTGCTGGAGGAGCACGGCGCGGACGGCGTCACGATGCAGGCCGTCGCCAAGGACGTCGGGATCGCCGCGCCCGGCCTGTACCGGTACTTCGACGGCCGGCCCGGGCTGCTGCACGCCACCCACCAGCACGTGATCGACGAGCTCCTGGCCTCCGTGGAGCAGGCCCGGGCCCGGCAGCCCGTGGACGACCCCGCCGCGCAGGCCCACGGCGTGATCCATGCCCTGTTCCGCTGGTGCCTCACGCACCGCAACGAGTACGACCTGCTGATGTCGGGCCGGCTGCGCATCCGCGGCCAGGAGGGCGACACCGCCGACGACCCTCGCCACCCACCGCTGATGTCCCTCGACCGCGTGGGGGGCGTGTTCACGCCGATCGCCCTCGCCTGGTGGCAGGCCGGCTGCCCGGTGGTGCCCGACGACGAGATCGCGCCCGCCCTGCTGCCGCACCTGCGGGCCGCGCGCGACGCCATGCTGGCGGTCCCGGGCTTCCCGCCGGACGTCCCGCTCGGGCTGCTGCACGCGATGAACCTGTGCTCGGCCCGGCTCTGGGGCCTGCTCACGCTGACCGTCTACGGCCACGTGGGCGACGTCGACGACCCGGCGGCCGTGGCGCACCTGGACGCGCTGGTGCAGGACCTCGTGGTCGACGTCCTGGACGTCTTCGGCCAGAAGGCCTCGGCCGACGTCGTGCTGGTGCGGGACGTGCCCGCCCGCCGCGGCTGAAGGACCAGGGCGGCTACTCCAGGGACGCCGCGGCGAGGTGGTCGGCCACGCAGACGAGCACGAGGAGGTTCGGCACGTCGTCGGCCGGCACCGAGGACCGGAACGGCTCGCCCCGCTGCTTCCACTGCAGGTAGCCGTCGTCGATCCGGAGGTTCGTGACGTCGGCCCACGGGGTCACCTGCCCGTCGATGGCCAGCCCCTCCGGCGTCGCGGACACGGGCCCGAACGGGACCGTCCGGCCCTCGGCGAGCTCGTCCAGCACGCGGGGCGTGGTCGCGCGGGTGATCGCGGCCTCGAGCGCGGGCCCCCAGACGTCGATCCGCTCGAACTCGCCCATGACCACCGGTGGCGTGGTCGTGCTCAGCAGGCCGTAGGACCACCGGGCCCGGCGGTCCGAGGAACGCCCGGGCGGGCCCCCGACCCGGACCAGCCGCGCCTGTTCCCAGCGGTAGGGCAGGACGCGGCCCGTCGCACCGCGGACGACCACGCCCTCCTCGAAGACGTGCAGCGCCTGGTCGCCCGTGGCCTCGCCGGCCGTGGTGGTCGTGCCCGCCCCCGTGAACACCGCGCGGCGCGCGCCGAGCCGCAGCTCGCGCGCGGCCTGGTCGACCGACTCGTAGGTGGTGGCCTCGGACATGTCGGGCGCCTCCTCGCACTCGGCCGGGTGTGCCCGAACGCTAGCGAACCCGGGGACGTCCTTCCAAGGGCCTCTATTTTCGGGATGGGGTATAACGCGTCTGGTTCACCCTTTGCCTCCCGTCCGATGGACCGGTGTCGGAGGTTCGGTCCAGGATGACGACATGAACAATGCGGCTGAGACCCCCGGCGAGGCGGACGAGACCTACGACGTGATCGTGATCGGCGGCGGGCCGGTGGGCGAGAACGCGGCAGACCGCGCCTCGCGCACCGGCCTGTCCGTGGCCCTGGTCGAGTCCGAGCTCGTGGGCGGCGAGTGCTCGTACTGGGCGTGCATGCCGTCCAAGGTGCTGCTGCGGGCCGGCACGGTGCGTGCCCTGGCCC
Organism: Promicromonospora sp. NPDC057488; assembly: GCF_042802395.1. Taxonomy (NCBI): domain Bacteria; kingdom Bacillati; phylum Actinomycetota; class Actinomycetes; order Micrococcales; family Promicromonosporaceae; genus Promicromonospora; species Promicromonospora sp. NPDC057488. The sequence continues at coordinate 1,471 of NZ_JBHVEG010000157.1, read as the reverse complement.
GGGACACGCCCGGCCTGGCCGACCCGGGGGACATCGACGTCGCCGCGGTCCTGGCCCGCCGGAACGAGATCACGAACAACTGGGACGACTCCGGGCAGGCCTCGTGGGTCGAGGGCGCCGGCCTCACCCTGGTGCGCGGGCACGGCCGGCTGGCCGGCGAGCGGCTCGTCGAGGTCACGGTGCCGCGGGAGGCGCCCGCCGGGTCGGCCGCCGGTGGCGCCGGCGACGAGGACGGCGACGTCGGCGGCGGGCTCGGGGAGGCCGAGACGGGCGAGGCTCCCGTGACCCGGCTGCTGCGTGCCCGGCACGCGGTGATCGCCGCGACCGGCAGCGTGCCCGTGCTGCCCGACTCCCCGGGCCTGGCGGCGGCCTCGCCCTGGTCCAGCCGCGAGGCCACGGGGGCCGAGTCGGTCCCCGAGTCCCTCGTGGTGATCGGCGGCGGCGTCGTGGGCGTCGAGATGGCGAACGCGTACGCGGACTTCGGCGCCAGGGTGACGCTGCTGGCCCGGGGCGGCCTGCTGTCCAACGCCGAGCCGTTCGCGGGCGAGATGGTCGCCGAGTCGCTGCGCGCGGCCGGCGTCGACGTCCGGACGGGCGTGGAGGTCGCCTCCGTGGACCGGCCGGGCACCGGGAGCGAGAGCGAGCCCGCCGGCCCGGTGACGGTCAGCCTGTCCGACGGCGACAAGGTCACCGCCGCCGAGATCCTGGTCGCGACGGGGCGGGTGCCGCGCACGACGGACCTGAACGTGGAGGCCGTGGGCCTCGACGAGTCGCGGCTCGGCCGTCACGGCGCGCTCCCCGTCACCGAGTCGCTCGAGGTCGTGGGCGTGCCCGGCGGATGGCTGTACGCCTGCGGCGACGTGACCGGCCGGGCGGCCACCACGCACCAGGGCAAGTACCAGGGCCGGATCGTCGGCGACGTCGTCGCGGCGCGGTACGGCACGCAGGCCGGCGACCGGTCCCCGACGACCGGTGACCCCGGGCCCGCCGTCGGGCAGGAGGGCCGGCCGTGGTCGCGCTACGCCGCTACCGCCGACCACGGCGCGCGCGTCCAGGTGGTGTTCACGCGGCCGCAGGTCAGCTGGGTGGGGCCCACGGAGCGCGAGGCGCGCGCCGCCGGGATCCCCGTCGAGGCGGTGTCGTACGACCTGTCCTGGATGGCGGGGGCGAGCGTGGACGGCCCCGGCTACACGGGCCGCGCCCAGGTGCTCGTCGATACGCAGCGGCGGGTGCTCGTGGGCGCCACCTTCGTGGGGCCCGACGCCGGCGAGATGCTGCACGCCGCGACCATCGCTGTCGTCGGCGAGGTGCCGCTGGACCGGCTGTGGCACGCGGTCCCGGCGTACCCGACGGTGAGCGAGGTCTGGATCCGCTTCCTGGAGTCCTACGGCCTCTGAGCTGGCCCTGACGCGGTGCCACCAACCACTTCGAGGCCTAAGTTTCTTCGCTTTGAGCCTGCTCAAAGCGAAGA
>NZ_JBHVEG010000156.1:0-14916 GCF_042802395.1 Promicromonospora sp. NPDC057488 | reverse complement strand
GCCCGGGCTGCCGACCACCTGACCTTCTGCCGACCGCCCCGATCAGCCGCGGATCGGCCGCGGGTCAGCGGCCGGCCGCCGGCGTCGGGATCGAGTCCAGCAGCCGGGTCGTGTACTCCTCGGACGGGGAGGCGAAGATCTGCTCGACCTCGCCCGCCTCCACGACCCGGCCGCGGTGCAGCACCGAGACCGTGTCGGCGAGCTGGCGCACGAGCGCCAGGTCGTGCGACACGAAGACGTAGGTCAGGCCCAGCTCGGCCTGCAGGCGCACGAGCACCTCAACGATGTCGGCCTGGACGGACACGTCCAGGGCCGACGTCGGCTCGTCGAGCACCAGCACGTCCGGGCGCAGCACGAGGGCACGGGCGATCGCCACGCGCTGTCGCTGCCCGCCGGACAGCGCGCCGGGCCGCCGCGACAGCAGCCCCTGGGCCAGCCCGACGGCGTCGAGCGCCTCCCGCACGCGGCCGGTGCGCTCGGCGCGGTCGCCGACGCCGAACCGGTCGAGCGGCTCACGCACCAAACGCTCCACGCGCCACGTCGGGTCGAGCGAGGTGAACGGGTTCTGGTAGACCAGCTGCAGGTGCCGCCGCACGGCCCGGAGTCCCGCGGCCGAGCGGCCGTGCACGGCCTCGCCGTCGACGAGGATCTCCCCGGCGTCAGGGCGGTCGAGGCCGAGCAGGAGGCGCACGGCCGTCGTCTTGCCCGAGCCAGACTCCCCCACCAGGGCGTGCGTGGTGCCGCGCGGTACGGAGAAGGAGACGTCGTCGAGCGCCGTGAGCCGGCGGCCGTCGACGGCGAACGTCCTGGTCACGCCGCGCAGCTCGACCCTCGGCGCGGCTCCGGCCGGGTCCGGCTCCCCGGCCGCACCCGGCACCTCGGCGGGAGCGCCGCCCCGGGTCTCCCGCAGCGCGCGGTAGCGGTCCGGGTTGAGCGCGGGCACGTCGGCCTGCAGCTCTCGTGCGTAGTCGGACCGGGGCGCGGCGAACACCTCCGTCGTCGGCCCCGACTCCTGGACCACGCCGTCGCGCAGGACGACGAGCGAGTCGGCGCGCTCGGCGGCGATCGCGAGGTCGTGCGTGATGAGCAGGAGGCCGATGCCGAGGTCGGAACGCAGCTCGGAGAGCAGGTCGAGGATGCGCTTCTGGATGGTCGCGTCGAGGGCGGACGTCGGCTCGTCCGCGACCAGCAGCGCGGGCCGCGGCAGCACCGCGAGCCCGATGAGCACGCGCTGCAGCATGCCGCCCGAGAGCTGGTGCGGGTATGAGCCGTAGACGCGCTCCGGGTCGTCGAGGCCTACCTGCGCGAAGGTGTCGAGGATCAGCCGGCGGCGGGTGCCGGCGTCGCGCTCCCCCGTCAGCGCCGCGGCCTCGTGCGCCTGCGCGCCGATCGTGCGCACCGCGTTGAGCGCGCTGCCCGGGTCCTGGGGCACGAACCCGAGGGAGCGGCCGCGCAGCGGGCGGAACCGGCGCTCGGGCAGCTCGAGGACGTCGCGCCCCTCGAGCTCGACCCGCCCGCGGGCCGCGCCGCCGTCGGGCAGCAGGCGCAGCACGGACCGGGCGATCGTGGACTTGCCGGAGCCGGACTCGCCGATGAGGGCGAGACTCCCGCCCCGCGGGATCGCGAACGACACGTCCGAGACGACCTGCGTGCGGCCGTAGGCGACCGACAGCCCCTCGACGCGCAGCAGGTCGGACGAGGCGGGTGCGGCGAGGCCCGCCGGCGCGGTGGCGGTCACGGTCATGGCGGTGCTCCCTGAGGTAGTGGGTCAGGCGGTGCGGCGCAGCCAGCGGCTGATCCGGTTGACGGACAGCACGGTCGCGACGACGACGAGCGCGGGCGCGGTCACGAGCCACGGCGCCGTCGGGTAGTCCTTGCCGGAGGAGACGAGCAGGCCCCAGTCGGACGCGGGCGGCGGGTCACCGTAGCCCAGGAAGGCGAGGCCCGCGATCACGAGCACGGACAGGCCGAACTGGAGCACCGCGAGCGCCAGCAGCGAGCGCGACGCGTTGGGCAGCACGTGCCGCAGCAGGACGTGCGTGCGCGAGCCGCCCTGCAGCACGGACGCCTCGACGAACACGGCGCGCCGCGTCTTGATCACCTCGGCCCGCATGACGCGGGCGAACACGGCGACGGCGGAGACACCGGTGGCGATGGCCGCGTTGACGGTCTCGAAGCCGAGCGAGCTGACGATGACCACGGCGAGCAGGAAGCTCGGGATGGCGAGCAGCACGTCGACGACGCGGGCCAGGACCGTGTCGGCCCAGCCGCCGGCGGACCCGGCGACCAGGCCGATCGCTCCCCCGACGACGACGCCGATCGTCACGGCGACGAGCGCGCTGGTGACCGACGAGGCCGTGCCGTGCACGACCCGGGCGTAGAGGTCGCGGCCCAGGTGGTCCGTGCCGAACCAGTGCGCGGCGCTCGGGCCGAGCAGCTTGTCGGCGGGCACGCCGTTGACCGGGTCCTGGCTCGCGAACACCCCCGGCAGGAGCGACCAGGCCAGCACCACCAGGAGCACCGCGAACGAGAGCAGCACGGTGGGCGGGACGGCGCCGGACCAGGTCCGGACGGACGCCGTCCGCCACGAGCCGACGACTGTGGTGGCGGTCATGCGACGCTCACCTGCCTCTCCGGTCGGGGCTGCTCCAGCCGCACGCGCGGGTCGAGCAGCGGGTAGACGAGGTCCGCGATCAGGTTGACCACGACGAACACGACCGCGGCCAGCGAGACCACCGCCTGCAGCACGGGCAGGTCCTGCGTGGAGACCGACCGCTGCACGAGGCTGCCGACCCCGGTGCGGCCGAAGATGGTCTCGATGATGAGCGCGCCGCCGAGCAGCTCGCCCACGGTCAGGGCGACCACGGTCACCACGGGCAGGGACGACGGCTTGAGCAGGTGCCGGGCGAACAGGCGCGTCTGCCCGAGCCCGCGGGACCGGGCGGCGGCCGCGTACTCCTGCCGGGACTCGTGGTCGAGCCCGGTGATCAGCACCTCGGCCACCTGGGCGGAGACCGGGATGCCGAGCGCGACGGCGGCGAAGAACGTGGCCCACGCGCTGTCGGGCTCGATCACCCGGAACAGCCCGAGCTGGAAGGCGAAGACCTGGATGAGCAGCAGGCCCACCACGAAGGCCGGCACGGACAGGAACAGCGACGGGAAGGCCCGCAGCACGCCCTGCCCGTACCGCCGCGGCAGGTTCTGGGTGCCGTACGCGATGGCGAACGCCAGCACCAGCGCCACCGCCAGCGCGGACGCCGCGAGCGCCAGCGTGGACGGCACCACCTCGGCGACCAGGCGGGACACCGGGAGGTTGGACCGCAGGGAGACGCCCAGGTCACCGACGAGGAAGTGCGTCAGGGACTGCCACAGCTGGACCGCCACGGGCTGGTCGAGGCCGTAGTAGGCGACGATCCGGGCGATCTCCTCTTCCGTGAAGCCGTTCTCCGGGTTGCGCAGGGTGTTGGTCACCGGGTCGCCCGGCAGCACGCTGATCACCACGAACGTGAACACGTACGCCAGCAGCACCACCACGGCGGCCTGGAGCAGGCGCCGTCCGGCGAACCTCAGGTAGCCCGTGCTCATGGTGTGCCTCCCTCCGTCAGTCCCCGGGCCACGTCAGTCCTCGAGCCAGGCCGTGTAGTAGCTGGCGTAGGCGACGCCGTTGTACGTGATGTCGTGGAGCTTCGGGTTGCTCACGTAGATGCGCTGGACGATCTGGGTGACCGGCGCGAAGTAGGCCTGCTCCAGGAGGTGCGCCTGCAGCTCGTCGACCACCTCGGCGCGGTCGTCGAGGTCGGTGGCCTGCGCGACGGCGTCGCGCAGCTCGTTGGTCCGCGGGTCGCTCTGGCCCAGGCCGAACCAGTCCTCGCCGTTCTCGGCGTCGGTCAGGATGCTCGCGACCGTGCCGACGTCGATGAAGCTGCGCGTGACCTCGTAGTTGGACAGCGACGCGTTGCCGGAGACGCGCTCGCCGAAGGTGACGACGTCGTACGCCTGGATGTCGACGGCGAAGCCGAGCTCGCCGAGCTGCTGGGCCACGAGCTCGTCGATGGCCTTGGACGTGGCGAGGTACGGGTTGGGGTAGAGCGTGAGGGCCAGCGGCTCGCCGTCCTTGGTGCGGACGCCGTCGGCACCCTGCTCCCAGCCGGCGTCGTCGAGCAGGGACGCGGCGAGCTCGGGGTCGTAGGCGAACGCGTCGGAGTGGTCGGTCGCCTCGGGCACGTTGCTCTGGATGAGCGTCTCGGCAGCCGACCAGTCGTCGGTGTAGACGGTCGAGAGGATCTCGTCGCGGTCGATGCCGTGCTGGAACGCCTGGCGCACCGCCGTGTCGTCGAACGGCGCGACCTGGGTGTTGAGCCGGTACCCGTTGACGAAGCCGAGGTAGCGCGGCACGTCGACCGTGAAGCCCTGGTCCTTGAAGGAGTCGAGCTCCTGCGGGGTGGCGTTGTAGGCGACGTCGGCCTGGCCGGACTGGACCGCGCCGGTGCGGGTCGAGGACTCGGCCACGAGCTTGTACGTGATCGTGTCGAGGTAGGCGGGGCCGGTGTGGCCCACGGCCTCGGGGCCCCAGTCGTAGTCCTCGCGCTTGGTCAGGACGACGCTGTCGCCCTCCTTCCAGGACTCGACGACGAACGGGCCGGAGCCGATGTCGTTGGACAGGTCGGCCTGCTCCTCGGCGGGCAGGGCGAGCGTCTCCGGGGAGATCAGGATCGAGCCGTGGTAGCCGAGCGTGGGCACGAACCCGAGGGTCGGGGCGTCGAAGTGCACCTCGACGGTCCTCTCGTCGACGGCCTCGGCGTGGTCGTACGTCTTGGGGAACAGGCCGACCGGGTTGATCCCGGCGTCGGGCGCGCCGAACGCCCAGGTGTCGAGGTTCGCCACGACGGCCTCGGCGTCGACGGGGCTGCCGTCCGAGAACGTCACGCCGTCCTTGAGGTGCAGCGTGAACTGGGTGGCGTCGTCGTTCTGCTCCCAGCTCTCGGCGACCCAGGGGGTCACCTCGCCCTCGGCGTCCACGTAGACGAGCTTGTCGGTGACGTGGCCCCAGATGTGCCCCTGGAAGCTGGAGATCGAGCTGTTGTTGGGGATCCAGGTGTCGCCGAGCGAGTCGATGAGGAAGACGATGTCGCCGCCGTCCTGCGGCTCGCCGGTGCCCCCGCCCGCGGCGGCCGGGCTGCCGGCGGCGCAGCCCGCCGCGAGCGTGACGGCGGCGAGGGCGCCGACGGCGGCCTGGACGGCCCGGGCTGCCGTGGCGGCCCGGCGCGAACGCGGGCGGCCTGCCGGGCGGCCGGAAGACGTGGTGCTCATCGGGGTCTCCTTCAGGTGCGGGGGTCTGGCAACTGGCGCGGACGGTAGCGACCGGGGGCCGCACGTCCATGGGTCATGCCGGACTTCTCACATCATGAGACACAAAAATGAGACACATTTGCCCCGGGAAACGGATCAGTGCGCGGCGGCCTCGTCGTCGGCCAGGAAGCCGCCCGGCGCGAGGATGCCCGCCGGGTCGAGGACGGCCTTGATCGCGCGCTGCAGGGCGATCTGCTCGGCGCCGAGCTCGTCGGCGAGCCAGCGCCGCTTGGCGATGCCGACGCCGTGCTCCCCGCTGAGGGTGCCGCCGTGCGCGAGCGCGGCGCGGACCAGCGCGTCCGCCGCCTCGTGCAGCCGGGCGGGCGGGGCGGTCTGGCCGGGCTGCTTCGGCACACTGAGCCCCGGATGCAGGTTGCCGTCCCCGGCGTGCGCGACGGCGGTCACGTCGACGTCGAACCGCCGCCCGATCTCCTCGATCGCCTCCAGCACGGGCACCAGTGCCGAGCGCGGCACCGCCACGTCCTCGCCGACCGACCACAGATCGGTGCGGTGGCCGCGGCCCGTGCGGCGCAGCTCGTAGTACCGCTCGCCCTCGGCGTCGTCGAGCACCTGGGCCTCCAGTCCCGCGGCCGACAGCGCCTGCGCGAGCAGCGTGATCTCGGCGTCGGCGCCCGGCCCGTCCGTGCGGACGAGCACCAGCCCGCCGCCGTGCCGGTCCACGAGGTCGGTGCCGCTGTGGGCGTCGATGTTCTCCAGGGTCGCGGCGTTCAGCAGCTCGACCGTGGAGGGCCGCACGCCGGAGCCGGTCACGACGCCGACGGCGCGGCCGGCGTCGGGCAGGGTGGGCACCGAGGCGACGAGGGTGCGCACGGAGGTCGGGGCCGGCAGGAGCCGCAGCGTCGCGCCGACGACGATGCCGAGCGTGCCCTCGCTGCCCACGATCAGGCTCACCAGGTCGTACCCGACCACGCCCTTGACGCTGCGGTGCCCCGTGCGCAGCAGGGTGCCGTCGGCGAGCACCACGTCCAGCGCCAGCACGGACTCGCGGGTCACGCCGTACTTGACGCAGCGCAGCCCGCCCGCGTTGGTCGCGATGTTGCCGCCGATCGTCGAGATCTGGGACGACGCCGGGTCCGGGGCGTACATCAGCCCGTGCTCGCGCGCGGCGAGGTCGACGTGGTCCGTGATCGCTCCGGGGCCGACGACGGCGACGTGGTCGTCCGCGTCGATCCGGATGCCCGCCAGGCCCTCGGTGGACAGCACGATGCCGCCGGCCGGCGCCGCCGCCCCGCCCGCCAGCCCCGTGCCCGCACCGCGCACCACGAGCGGCACGCCGTGCGCGGACGCCGCCCGGGCGACCGCCTGGACCTGCTCGACCGTGCGCGGCACGACGACGACGGCCGGGGGCCGGGTGTCGCGCAGGCCGGTGACGTCGGAGCGGTAGGGCTCGACGGCGTCGGGGGCGGTGAGCACGTCGGGCGCCGCGAGGTGGGCGCGCAGGGCGGTGAGGAGCGGGGACGTGGTTGCTTCGGGGGCCTCGGAGGCTTCGGGCGCGGCGGCGGGCGGCGTGGTGGTCGACATGTCGCGGTTCTACGAGCCGCTCCCCCCGGGAGTCAACGATTCGCCCCGCTGTCTCGGATCCTGAGCGGTCCACGCCATCGCCGCGTCCAGGGACTGAGAACTTCGGCGAAACCGGGCGGCGTCGGGCCGGGCATGGCTTATACCTACGCGCCGAGCCACCGAACCCCGAGGAGACGACATGACGCTCACCGACCCGACCGTGCCGGCCGCCCACGCGCCGGTCCCCACCCCGGTCGACCTCGTCCCGTCCGCGCTGGCGCGGGGCCTGACGGTCCCGAAGGGCTTCGGCGACCAGAGCCTGCTGTCGCCGCGGCCGGACGCGATCCGCCTGCTCGGCGGCATCCCCGACCCGTCTGCGCTGCCACTGACGGAGCTGCGCGAGTCGCTCGGCGAGGTCTGGGACGCCGGTGGCGCCGCCGCGGCCCTGCAGTACTCCGGGTCGCACGGCTTCGAGGGGCTGCGCGGCTGGATCGCCGAGCGCGAGGGTGTGGACCCGCGCCGCATCCTGGTCACCAACGGCGGCATGCACGGCCTGTCGCTGACGGTGCAGGCGCTGGTCGAGCGCGGCGGCCGGGTCGCCGTCGACAACCCGGCCTACCCCCTGTTCCTGCGCACCCTGGAGCTCGTCGGGGCCGAGACCCTGCCGGTGCCGGTCGAGGCGGACGGGCTCGATGTCGAGCACCTGGCCCGGCGCCTGGCCGAGGGCGAGCGGATCGCCGCCGTCTACACCGTGCCGGACTTCCACAACCCGTCGCAGGGCACGCTGTCGGCGGCCAAGCGGGCCGCGCTCGTCGAGCTGGCCGAGCGGTACGGGTTCGTGGTCATCGCGGACGACCCGTACCGGGAGCTGCGCTTCGCGGGCACCGACCAGGGCCGGCGCGTGTTCTTCGACTCCGAGCACGTGGTGCACGTCAACACGTTCACCAAGACGCTCGGCCCGGGCCTGCGCCTGGGCTGGCTGGTGCTGCCCGACCACCTCGTCGATCCGTTCCTGCGGCTGCGCAACCGCCAGGACTCGCACTCCTCGACGTTCGTGCAGACCCTCGTGGAGCACCTGCTGGTCAGCCGCCCCGGCTGGTTCGACACCACGCTCGCCGCGGCCCGCGAGCTGTACCGGCACCGCGCGGAGCTGCTGGTCACCGAGCTGGAGAACCAGCTCCCCGGCCGGCTGGAGGCGACCGTGCCGGAGGGCGGGTTCTTCCTCTGGCCGCGCCTTACCGACGACGCCGTGGACGCCGCCGCGCTGCACGCCCGCGCGAGCGCCGAGGGAATCGACTACCAGCAGGGCGAGTTCTTCGTGACGGGACCCGGCACGGACTCCGCGCGCCGCCTGCGCCTGGCGTACGGCGACCGCACGGACGACGAGCTGCGCACCGCCGTCGAGCGGCTGGCGCGCGCCTTCGGCTGACGCCGGTGCCCACGAACGGGTCCGGATAGTGAGAAGTCCGGGTCTTGCCCTGGTCATCCTCCGATTCGCCGCCTATACCTCCCTCACGGTCAACCGCCCACCGCGCGACCACCCAGCTCAACCTGTTGCGAGGAGCCCTCACATGACCTCACCGAACGCACCGACCACCACCGAGTCCGCACCCACCGTCGTGGTCGTCTCCGGCAACCCGCGGCCCGGGTCGCGCACCCTGGGCGCCGCCGAGGCCGCCGCGCACCGGATCGCCGCGCACCTGGGCATCGACGACGTCGCCACGATCGACCTGGCCACGTTCGCCGCGGAGATCCTCGCCCCCGAGCACCCCGCGGCCGACGCCGCGAAGGAGCGCCTCGCCGGCGCCACCGTGGCCGTGATCGCCACCCCCGTCTACAAGGCGGCCTACACCGGCCTGCTCAAGTCCTTCCTGGACCTGTACGGCAACGACGGCCTCGCCGGCGTCGTCGCCGTGCCGCTCGTGGTCTCCGGCAACCCGGGGCACGCGCTGGCGGGCGAGGTGCACCTGCGGCCCGTGCTCGTGGAGCTCGGGGCCGTGGTGCCGGCCCGCTCGCTGACCGTCACCGAGGGCCAGCTCGCCGACCTGGACGGTGTGATCGGGGCCTGGCTGGACCGGGCAGGTGAGGCGCTGCGGCGGGCCACGAGCCCCGTCCTCGTCGGTGTCGGTGTCGCTGCCGGTGTCGAGGAGGTCGTGCGATGACCGCCGAGAACATCGACCTGTCCGCCCTGGAGGAGCTCTTGGCCCAGCAGGACGAACCCCAGCTCAGCCCCGACGAGTTCAAGACCGTCTTCCGCAACCACCCCGCCGGCGTCGCCGTCGTCGCCCTCCTGCACGAGGACCGGCCCGTCGGCTTCACCGCCACCTCCGTCATCTCCGTCTCCGCGGCACCCCCGCTGCTCGCCTTCTCCCTCGCCTCGACCTCCTCGTCCTGGCCCGCCATCTCCGAGGCCAGCACCCTCGCTGTCAGCTTCCTCGCCGACCACCAGGACCACATCTCCGCCCGCTTCGCCACCAGCGGCATCGACCGCTTCGCCGACGGCGGCTGGTCACCCCTGCCCACCGGAGAACCCGTCATCGACGGCGCCGTGTCGTGGTTCCGGGCGCGGGTGGTGCAGCGCACGCCGATCGGCGACAGCTACCTCGTCTCCCTGCGCGCCCTGGCGTCCAGCCTGACCGAGGGCAAGCGCGACCCCGCCGCCTCCCCGCTGGTCTACAAGAACCGCGCGTACCACCGCATCGGCGACGACACGGCGATCTGAGGATCCGCGGCGGCGTCGGCCCCGCCGCGTACCCAGCGATTAGGCCCGGACCTGGGCGAGATCCGGGCCTATTCGCTGGGTACGCGCGGTGTGGGGTCTACCCAGTCATTGGGCCCGGAATCGGCGTCTATACCGGCGTAATCGCTGGGTAGACCGCCCCGCCCAGAACCCAGCGGGCTCACGCCTCCAGGAGGTCCGGGCGCGGGTGGCGCACGCCCTGGACGGCGTCGCGCGGGATGACGGCGCCGATCGCCGCGACCTCGTCGGCCGTCAGCACCAGCGACGCCGCCGCGACGTTCTGCTCCAGGTACCGCAGCCGCTTGGTCCCGGGGATCGGGACGACGTCGTCACCCTGCGCGAGCAGCCACGCCAGCGCGAGCTGCGCGGTGGTCACGCCCCGCTCTGCGGCCAGGGTCTCGAGGGCACGGACCAGCGCGCGGTTGTGCTCGAACGCCTCGCCGGCGTAGCGGGCGTGGCTGCGGCGCACGTCGTCGGCGGCGAGGGTGTCGGTCGAGTCGACCGTGCCCGTGAGGATGCCGCGACCGAGCGGGGAGAACGGCACGAAGCCGATGCCGAGCTCGCGCAGGGCGGGCAGCACGGCGTCCTCGGGGTCGCGGGTCCACAGGGAGTACTCGCTCTGCACCGCCGTGACCGGGTGCACGGCGTGGGCCCGGCGCACGGTCTCGGCGCCGGCCTCGGACAGCCCGATCGCGCGTACCTTGCCCGCCGTGACCAGCTCGCCGAGCGCCCCGACAGTTTCCTCGACCGGCACCTGCGGGTCCACCCGGTGCAGGTAGTAGAGGTCGAGGTGGTCGGTGCCCAGGCGGCTCAGCGACCGGTCGATCGCCCGGCGCACGTACTCGGGGCGCCCGTCGACGGGCCGGCCGTCGGGGTGCCCGCCGGCCGGGGGCAGGCCGAGCTTGCTCGCCAGCACGATCTCGTCGCGCCGCGGGCCGAGCACCCGGCCGATCAGCTCCTCGTTGCGACCGTGGCCGTAGACGTCCGCGGTGTCAATCAGGGTGACGCCGAGGTCGAGCGCGCGCAGCAGCACCGCCTCGGCCTCGGCGGCGTCGGCGGGGCCGTACGAGTCGGCGACGGACATGCCGCCGAACCCGACGGCGGAGACGGTCAGGGCATGCGCGCCGGAACCCAGCGTGCGGACGGCGGGCGGGGTGAGACTGCTGGCTGTGGTCATGCGCGCAGCCGACCACCCTGGCCCGCCGTCGGCAAGGAGCGGCGTCCGGCTCTCGGATGCCGAGACGACGGGAGCCGGGACGAGGCCCGGGACGACCACGAGGTCACCAGGACGGTAGCCCCAGCGTGGCCAGGGCCGAGCGCAGCCGTTCCCGCCCGCGCAGCGACCCGGGCCCGCGCAGCCGGGCCAGCGTGCGCCCGATCCAGCCGCCGTCCATGCCCTCCTCCCGGTAGAAGTCGGTCATGCGCTTGTCGTAGGCCGCGAGCGGCCGGAGCTGCCGCGCCGTGTCGTAGGACTCGTGGTGCAGCACCACGGCCTGCGGCAGCCGTGGTTTGACCCGTCCCGGGGAGGCCGGGTCGGGACGCCCGACGACGAGGCCCATCACCGGCGCGGTGCCCCGCGGCAGCCGCAGCTCGGCCGCGAGCGCCTCGGGCCGGTCGCGGACCCCGCCGAGGTAGACGGTGCCCAGTCCGAGCGACTCGGCGGCGACCACGGCGTTCTGCGCCGCGAGGGCCGCGTCGAGGTACGCGGTGACCGTGGTCTCCAGGTATCCGGTCGCGTGCACGGCCGTGTTCTGCCGCTCGGCGAGGGCACGCACGCGGGCGACGTCGGCGATCCAGACCAGCAGGAGCGGTGCGTCGCGGACGTGCTCCTGCTCCCCTGACAGCTCCGCGACGCGCGCGAGGCGTGCCGGGTCGGTGACCGCGACGACGCTCCAGAGCTGGAGGTTCGACGTGGTCGGAGCGGACTGCGCGGCGGCCACGAGGGTGGGCAGGACGGACGGTGCGAGCGGTCCGGGCAGGAACCGCCGGACCGAGCGGTGCGCGAGCTGGACGTCCAGCACGGACCGCGGGAGGTCGGCAGCGGCGGCGACGGTGGCGGACACCTGCGGCGCTGCGGTGTCGGCTCGTCGCGGGGTCACGCCGTAGCGGGCGGCCACCTGGGCGCGCGCGGCGGCGAGCCGGCCGGCGTGCTCGGGTGACTCGGGGTGCTGGGAGAGGTCGCGCGAGGAGTCGTGCGCTTCGTCGCGCGCGATCTCGGGCGGGGTACCGGGCTGGTGCGCCCGCGGTGATCGGGTGATCCTGGCCGGCCTGCGGGCCGACGGTGCGGGAGCTGTCTCGGTCGGGGTGGTGACCAGAAAGGCGTCGATGGCTGTCATGAGTGCTCCGTGGGGTGGACGGAAGGCCAGACACTCACGTTGCGAGCCCTTCGTCAATGCCCCTCTTTGCCGTCTCACGTTACGGACAGGGGCCGTGCGCCGCTGTCGCGCCTGGTCACAGGGCTACGGAGGCTTCTCGCCCAATATATGGACTCTTTGCCGGATTGGTTGACTCGTCGGATTTTTTCCCGTCCGACGCCATACCCGTAGCGCCTCAAGGGGGCGACCGGATGGCGAGACGATCCGGCAGGGGCATTGCGCCCGGCGGGGGCGGGGCTATGTTGCGCGCGGTCGGCGTCCGCGACAGGTCCGCGGGAGCGCGCCGCGACGACATCCGGAGGATCCTTTTGCCCTCATCACAGTCCCCTTCGCCCTTCTTCGTCGGGCTCGACGCCGACGGCGCGGGCGCGCACCCGGCGGCCGCCGTCGTCGCGCGTCTGGCCGGCGCCGACCTCGTGTCCGGCACCCGGCTGGCGCGCACGGTCCGGCAGGCCGAGTACGCCGGCCTCACCTTCGTCTCCTTCACGGACGCCCTGCTCCCGGTCGTCGTGGGCTCGCCGGCGTCGGCCCGGCTGGAGTCCGTCACGCGCGCGGCGTTCGTGTCCCGCACGACGACGGCGATCGGCCTGGTGCCGCAGGTGCCGACCACGTACCCGGAGCCCTTCCACGTCGCGGCGCAGCTCGCGTCGCTGGACATCGCGGCGGCCGGGCGCGCCGGCTGGCTCGCCGCGGTCACGCGCGACGCAGCGACGGCCGACGCCTACGGCCGCACCGTTGTCGGCGACGTGTCGCGCGAAGCGCGCGACGTCGTCCAGGTGGTCCGTGATCTCTGGGACTCGTGGGAGGACGATGCCGTGATCCGCGACGTCCCCACCGGCCGGTACATCGACCGCGACCGGGTGCACCACGTGGACTTCGTGGGCGAGACCTTCTCCGTGAAGGGTCCGCTCATCACGCCCCGGCCGCCCCAGGGCCAGCTCGTGGTGCTGGCGGCCGACGGCGACGTGCCGCCCCTGCTCGACGGCGCCGAGCCGCTCGTGGACGTGACGCTCGTCGGCGGCGCCGGCGTGGGCGCGGCCCGCGGCAACGCGGGGGCCGCACGCGAGCACTCGCCGCTGGCCGGCGTCGACCTCGAGGTGGTGCTCGACGCCGGCGGACGCACCGGGGCGGACCGGCTCGCGGTGCTGGACGCCAGCACGCCCGCCGGCGTCCGCTCGCCGTGGGAGACCCGCGCTCTGCGCTACGCGGGCGACGCCGCCGGGCTGGTCGCCCTGCTCACCGAGCTCGCCACGCCGGGCCCCGACGGGCGGCGGCCGGTGGACGGTGTGCGGCTGCTGCCCGCGGTGCTCGACGTCGACCTGCCGGTGCTCGCCCGCGACGTGCTGCCCGCCCTGCGCGCCGCCCGGCTCGTCGCGGCGCCGCGCCCGGGGGCCACGCTGCGCGAGTCCCTCGGGCTGCCGCGCCCCGCCAACCGCTACGAGACGCGCGTCCTGGCCGACGCGCCGAGCGCCTGAGGAGACCGTCATGACCCGTCCCGCCGCCGATCCCGGCCACCCGATCACCCGCCCCGACGCCCAGGTGCACTTCGGCGTCTTCTTCCAGGGCGTCAACCACACCACCATCTGGTCCGACCCGGAATCGGGCTCGCAGACCGACTTCGCGACGTTCGAGCGCGTGATCCGGACGGCCGAGCGCGGGCTGTTCGACGCCTTCTTCCTCGGCGAGGGCCTGCGGCTGCGCGAGTCGCGCGGCGCCCTGCACGACCTCGACGTGGTGGGCCGCCCGGACGCGATCACGCAGCTCGCCGCGCTGGCCGCGATCACGACGCACATCGGCCTCGTCGCCACCCAGAACACCACGTACAACGACCCGGCCGACCTGGCCCGGCGCCTGCAGAGCCTCGACGTGCTGTCCGGCGGCCGGGCGGCGTGGAACGTCGTGACCACGGACAACGCCTGGACCGGGGCCAACTTCCGCCGCGGCGGCTACCTCGACCACGCCCTGCGCTACGAGCGGGCGCAGGGGCAGCTCGACATCGCGCGGCAGATCTGGGACGCGTTCCCGGACGCCGGCGGCAGCGACGCGTTCAGCGGGGCGGTGGCCCACGTCTCGGAGCACAGCGCCCTGTTCGACGTCGAGCTCGACCCCACCACGCCGCGCAGCCCGCAGGGGCACCCGATCATCTTCCAGGCCGGGGACTCCCCGCAGGGCCGGGACTTCGCGGCCGCCAACGCGGACGTCATCTTCTCCCGCCACGGGGCCGTGCTGGCCGATGCCCTGGAGTTCGCCGCCGACGTCCGCCGCCGGACCGTGGCCGCGGGCCGCCCCGAGGACGACGTCAAGATCTTCCCGGGCACCGGCATCATCGTGGGCGACACGCCCGCCGACGCCGAGGAGCGGGCGCGCTGGGTGCGCTGGAACCAGGTCACCCCGGCCACGGCGCTGTCGATCGTGGGCAACATCTGGGGCGAGGACCTCTCCGGCTACGACCCCGACGGCCCGCTGCCCGCGCACGACCCGGTCGTCGAGGAGCTGGGCGGCGAGCGCGGGTCGGCCACCACGGGGGCGCGGACCCGCGAGATCGCGGCGCGGTGGCGGGCGCTGGCCGAGGCCGAGCACCTGTCGATCCGCGAGCTCGTGGTGCGCAACAGCAGCGAGCGCGGGTTCCAGGGCACGCCCGCCGCGGTGGCCGAGGACCTGATCAGGTGGGTGCGCACGGGCGCCGTCGACGGGTTCAACATCAGCCCGTGGATCGTGCCGTCGGGCCTGGACGACATCGTCGACCGGGTGGTCCCGGAGCTCCAGGAGCGGGGCGCGTACCCGACGTCGTACCCGGGGACGACGCTGCGCCAGCACCTGGGCCTGCGCGCCCCGCTCACGCGCCGGGCGGCGGTGGTCGGGGCGGCGTAGCGCCGAGCCGCCGTACGTGTCAGACGTACAGGTCCCTCGGGTGACCTGTACGTCTGACAC
>NZ_JBHVEG010000155.1:0-15100 GCF_042802395.1 Promicromonospora sp. NPDC057488 | reverse complement strand
GAGGTCGGCAACACGAGTTGCCCACCTCCTGACGTTCTACCGACCACCCCAATTTGCCGACCGCTCGGGCTCAGCCGGGGCCACAGCGCGCAGCACCGGGCGCCCAGCCGGCGGTAGCTCTCACCCAGCCCAGCACCCATGCCCAGCCAGCCAGCAGCGCTCAGGCCTGCGGGAGCTCCTTGCGGGACTCGCGGCGGGGGCGCTTGGGCTCCTCGCCCGCGGCCTTGAGCCCGGCGCGCAGCTCGCGCGGCAGCGAGAACATGAGGTCCTCGGTCGCCGTCCGCACCTCGTCGACGGTGCCGAAGCCGTGGTCCGCGAGGTGCGCGATGACGTCCTGCACCAGGATCTCGGGCACGGAGGCACCGGAGGTGACGCCGACCGTGGTCACGCCCTCCAGCCACTCGTCCTTGATCTCGACCTTGCGGTCAACGCGGTAGGACGCCTTGGCGCCGGCCTGCAGGGCCACCTCGACCAGCCGCACCGAGTTGGACGAGTTCGCCGAGCCGACCACGATGACGAGGTCGCACTCGGGCGCCAGCTTCTTCACCGCGACCTGGCGGTTCTGCGTGGCGTAGCAGATGTCGTCGCTGGGCGGGTCCTGCAGGGACGGGAACTTCTCGCGCAGGCGGCGGACGGTCTCCATGGTCTCGTCGACCGACAGCGTGGTCTGCGAGATCCACACGACCTTGTCGGGGTCGCGCACCACGACCTGGTCCACCTCGTCGGGCGAGTTCACGATCTGCACGTGCTCGGGCGCCTCGCCGGCGGTGCCCTCGACCTCCTCGTGACCGGTGTGCCCGATCAGCAGGATGTCGTAGTCGTCCTTGGCGAACCGCACGGCCTCCTTGTGCACCTTGGTGACCAGGGGGCAGGTCGCGTCGATCGTGTCGAGGCTCCGCGCAACGGCAGAGGCGCGCACGGCGGGCGACACCCCGTGCGCTGAGAACACGAGCCGGCTGCCCTCGGGTACCTCGTCGGTCTCGTTGACGAAGATGGCGCCGCGTTCGCGCAGCGTCTCCACCACGTGCTTGTTGTGGACGATCTCCTTGCGCACGTACACGGGTGCGCCGTAGGTCTCCAGTGCCTTCTCGACGGCGACCACCGCACGGTCCACGCCCGCGCAATAACCGCGGGGTGCAGCCAGCAGGACGCGCTTCGTCTGGGTCCGGGCAGGGCGCTCAGGGCTCGTGACACTCACAGGTTCAGTCTAGGGGCGGTGTAAGGAGGGCTTGTGTCGGTGGTGGGTGGCAGGGTTGGACACGTGACGGAACCCACCCAGCAGACCCTCCCGGCCGAGCTCCCCCGCAAGGCGCTCGACACCACGCCCACCAGCCCCTGGCCGGTGCGCGTGCTGTCGGAGAAGATCAAGGGCTACATCGACAAGATGCCGCCGGTCTGGGTCGAGGGGCAGGTGGTGCAGTTCAACATGCGCCCGGGTTCCGGCATGCAGTGGCTGACCCTCCGGGACACGGACGCCGACGCGTCCCTGCCCGTGACGATCTTCTCGCGGGTGCTCGGCACCCTGGCGCAGCCGCCGGCCGAGGGCGACCACGTGGTGGTGCACGCCAAGCCCGTCTTCTGGACCAAGCGCGGCACTCTGCAGATGCAGGCCAACGAGATCAAGGCCGTCGGCGTGGGCGAGCTGCTGGCCCGGATCGAGGCCCTGAAGAAGGTCCTGGCGGCCGAGGGCCTGTTCGACGCCTCCCGGAAGCGGAACCTCCCGTTCCTGCCCGCCGTGGTCGGGCTGGTCTGCGGGCGCGAGTCCAAGGCGGAGCACGACGTCGTCGTCAACGCCCGGGCCCGCTGGCCCCAGGTGCGGTTCGAGATCCGCGAGGTCGCGGTGCAGGGCGTCAACGCGGTGCGCGAGGTGTCGGCCGCCGTCGCGGAGCTCGACCAGGACCCGCGCGTCGAGGTCATAGTCGTGGCCCGCGGCGGCGGCTCGGTCGAGGACCTGCTGCCGTTCAGCAACGAGTCGCTGGTCCGCGCCGTCGCGCAGACCCGCACTCCCCTGGTCAGCGCGATCGGCCACGAGACGGACGCGCCGCTGCTCGACCTCGTCGCCGACTACCGCGCCTCCACCCCGACCGACGCCGCCAAGCGCATCGTGCCCGACGTCTCCGAGGAGCGGCTCCGCCTCACCCAGGCCCGCTCCCGGATGCGCGGCGCCGTCGCCGCCATGCTCGACCGCGAGCAGCGGGGGCTCGACGGCGTCCGCTCCCGTCCCGTGCTCGCGATGCCGCAGACCATGCTGGAGTCGCGCGAGCGCGACGTCCGGCAGGCGATCCGGCACGGCCGGCACGCGCTGGACGCCCTGCTGCTGCGGGCGGGCGGCGAGATCGGGCGGCTCGCGGCCCAGGTCCGGGCGCTGTCGCCGGCCTCGACGCTGGAACGCGGCTACGCCGTCGTGCAGCGCGCGGACGGCCACGTGGTCCGCCACCCCGACGACGTCGAGGTCGGCGCCGGCGTGCACGTCCGCCTCGCGCAGGGCGCGCTCGACGCCGAGGTGACCGCGACCAGCTCCTGAGGCACGGCTCCGGCACCCACGCCCGCGCCCGGCGCTGAGCAACACACAAATCCCTGGGCCACGCACGCCCGCCGTGCCAGGGTGCCGTGCATGGAGACCGCCGCCCTCGAAGCAGCCCTGCTCGAGCACTGGGGCCTGTCCACCGTCACCAGCACGTCGCTGCCCGGCGGCATGAACTCCCGGACCTGGCTGATCGTCTCCGGCGAGCGCCGCTTCGTGGCCAAGCACGTGACCCCGCCCCGCCTGGCCGACCTCGTCGCCGGCTGCGCGACGGCGGAAGCCGTGTCCCGTTCGGGAGTCGCCACCGGCAGACCGGTACGCACCGTCACAGGCGCGCTGGTGGCGCAGGAGCAGCGGCTTACCCTGCTCGAGCACGTGCCCGGCCGTGAGCTGGACGGCAGCACGGACGCGGAACAGGGCTGGATCGGACGGACGCTGGCCGCCGTGCACTCGGCCGGCGCGCCCGCACGCGAGCTGCCCGGCGGCACGTTCTTCGACCTGATCGATCCGGCGGCTCGCGACCTGGACGAGCACCCCTGGCTGACCGGGGTCGTCGACGCCGCACTGACCGAGACCGCCGCGCTGCCGCTCACCTGCTCGGTGCTGCACACCGACCCGGCGCCGGAGGCGTTCCTGCACGACGAGGCCACCGGCACGACGGGACTCATCGACTGGGCGGGCGCCCGCCGGGGACCGGTCCTCTACGACGTCGCCTCCGTCGTGATGTACCTGGGCGGCCCGGAGGCCGCGGCGCAGTTCCTGGCCGCCTATGCGGCAGCGGGACCGCTCGACGCCGACGAGCTGCGGCACCTGGACGCGTTCCGGCGGTTCCGCTGGGCGGTGCAGGCCACCTACTTCGCGGGCCGCCTCGCCACGAACGACCTCACCGGGATCACCGGTCGGCGGGACAATGAACGGGGGCTCGACGACGCCCGCCGTGGCCTCGCCGCGCTGCTTCCGAAGAACGTCGTCAAGGTCGACGACATCCTCGATCAGTAGCGGACAGAACCTGTCCGCATCACCCGGAAAGGTAGATGTCATGACCGAGAACACCGCACTCACGCCGTTCCGCATCGACATCCCGCAGGCCGACCTCGACGACCTGCACGACCGGCTCGACCGCACGCGCCGGCCGCTCCCCGTCCCCGGCCGCGACGACCGGACGGACTTCAGCCGCGGCATCCCGCCGGCCTACCTGAACGAGCTCGCCGACTACTGGCGCCACGGGTTCGACTGGCGCGCGCAGGAGGCCGCACTCAACGCGTACGAGCAGTTCACCACGGTTGTGGACGGGCAGACGTTCCACGTGGTGCACGTGCGGTCGGCCGACCCGGAGGCCACGCCGATCATCCTGAGCCACGGCTGGCCCGGCTCGTTCGTCGAGTACCAGCGCCTCGTCCCGCTGCTCACCGACAGGTTCCACGTGGTCATCCCGTCCCTCCCGGGCTTCGGGTTCTCGACGCCGCTGTCGGGCACCGGCTGGGAGGTCGCGCGCACCACGGCGGCGTACGCCGAGATCATGACCCGGCTCGGCTACGAGCGGTTCGCCGCCCACGGCACCGACATCGGCGCGGGCACCACCGGCCGGCTCGCGGCGCTCTACCCCGAGCGAGTCATCGGCACCCACGTGGGCAGCGACGGCCGCTCGCTCGGCATGGTGGGCGACAAGTTCCCCTACCCCGAGGGACTGACCGAGGACGAGATCGCGCAGATCGAGGCGGTCCGCACCAAGGACGCCGCCGAGCGCGGCTACTTCGAGATGCAGAACCACCGGCCCGACACCATCGGCGCGGCGCTGACCGACTCCCCCGTGGGCCAGCTCGCGTGGATCGCCGAGAAGTTCCAGACCTGGACCAACCCCGCCCACGCCACGCCGGACGAGGCCGTGGACCGCGACCAGCTGCTGACCAACGTCAGCCTCTACTGGTTCACCCGCAGCGGCGCCTCCAGCGCGCAGTTCTACTACGAGGCCGAGCACTCGGGGCTGGACTGGGTCGCGCCCTCGGGCGTGCCCGCGGGCTGGGCCGTGTTCGACACCCACCCGCTCATGCGCCGCGCGCTGGACCCGTGGAACGCCATGAGCCACTGGAGCGAGTTCAAGGAGGGCGGGCACTTCCCGGCGATGGAGGAGCCGGAGCTCCTGGCCGGGGACATCCGCACGTTCTTCGACGGCCTCGTCTGACCTGACCCCAGACCCCGGCCCGGCCCGCACGGGTCGGGCCCGCGCGTCACACCCGGCGGGCCACGAACACCCACTCCAGGCCGGGCCGGTCCGGCGCGTCCAGGACCTCGTCGACCACGAACCCGGCGTCGGCCAGCGACGCCTCCACCTCGTCGCGCTCCCGGAACCGCAGGGTCGAGACCGAGGTGACCACGTCGCCGTCGGGCAGCAGGCCGGGCGGGAAACGGTAGGTGTGCTGGAAGGTGACCAGCGGGAGCGCGACCTCCAGCAGCTCGGTCCACGTCTCGACCTCGCCGACGCCGGGGATCGTGCGGCGGGCCGACCAGTGCTCGCGCGTCCAGCGGAGCCAGGCCTGCCGGGCCGGGACGCGGGTCTCGAAGACGAGCACCCCGCCGGGCCGGAGCGCGTCGTGGACCGCCGCGAGCGCCCGCGCCCAGTCGTCGTCACCGGTGAAGACCTGGGCGACGTTGCCGGTCATCGTGGCGAGGTCGGCCGCGAGGCCCAGCCCGGCGACGGCGTCGGCCCCGCCCTCGACCCAGGTAACGTCCTCGGCGCCGGGCTTGCGGCGGGCCACCTCCAGGGAGGCGGCGGCGGGGTCGACGCCGGTCACGGCCAGGCCCCGCGCGGCCAGCAGCAGGGCGAGCACGCCGGTGCCGCAGCCGACGTCGACCACGCTGCGAGCGCCGAGCCGCTCGGCGAGGGCGACGTAGAGGTCGAGGTCGCCGCGGTCGTCGTCGAAGGCGTCGTAGAGGCGCGCGAGGCGGGGGTCCACGAAGATCGGGTCGGGTGTGGTCATGGCCCTATGCTCGCCCAACGCACCGCCTATCGGGGAGATCTCATGGGTGCACGGGACGGTGCCGCCTCGCCCGAGCGGCCGTAGTCGGGAACCAGCCGGGTCAGGATGGCGCCGACCGGACCGCGCTGGACCAGCCGCATCACGGTCGTCATCGCTCGGATGCCCGGTCGCGTGTGCGGGGCGAACGAGCGGACCCGGCCCGGGTACATCGCCTGCGCCCGTACGGTCACGGGTCGCATCGCTGCCTCGTAGGCCGCGAGCACCCCGTCGACGTCCTCCGGGAGCCTGGCGCCGAGCTGGTCGGCGAGCACTGCGGCGCCCCGGAGGGCGAGTGCGGTACCGAGGCCGCTGAGCGGGCTGGCACACCAGGCGCTGTCTCCGAGGAGGACGACGTGCCCCTGTGACCAGGTGTCCGTCTGGATCTGGTCGTAGGTGTCGAGCGCGAAGTCGTCGGCCGTGCGGGCGGCGGCCAGGAACTCGGGGGTGCGCCAGCCGACGTCCGCGAAGGTGCGCTCGAGGAGCGCGAACCGTGCCTCGGCGTCACCACGGGGCGGCAGCGTGTCGGCCGGGAACGTCAGGCCGACCTCCTGCTCGCCGGGGTGCCCGGGGCGCGCCTCCACGACGCGGGCCCCCGGCACGTTGTGCATGAGGAACCAGCCGTCGAGTCGGGGGGTCGTCGGCGTCTCGTTCAGCGTGAACCATGCGTGGGCCAGGCCGAGCGGCCGCCTGAACGCCTCCTCCGGCCCGAGGACGAGCCGGCGCACACGGGAGTGCGCGCCGTCCGCGCCGACCACGAGGTCGTACCGCTCCGGCGGGTGCTCGCGGAACTGGACCGAGACCCCGCCGTCCACCTCGGTGAGCCCGACGACCGTGTCCCCGAAGCGGTGTGAGGTCCGCGGGCCGGTGGCGCCGTGGAGTATTCGCGCGAGGTCGGTGCGCAGCAGCTCCTCCGAGGAGACGAAGCCCGCACCGCCGAAGGCCTCTACCGGCATCTCCGCGCGTCGGCGCTCGTGCTCGTCGATCCAGGCGATGCCCCGCTGTTCGACCGTCGCCGCGAGGGCGGCATCGAGCAGCCCGAGCCGCTCCAGCACGTCGCGGCTGTCGCCACGCAGGTCCACGGTCTGCCCGCCGGCGCGGAGAGCCGGTGCGATCTCGACGACGTCGACCTGCCAGCCGGCCCGGTCGAGCAGCACGGCCAGCGCGTCGCCGGCGATCCCGGCCCCCACGATCAGCACCTTCGACATCTCGCCCTCCCCATCTTGATGCGAACTATTTCGCGTTAGTGAGCATAGGGCGACCCCCCGGCTAATGCAATCCACTTGCGATAAGGTGGGCGCATGTCAGACACCCAGGACGCAGGGTTCCAAGCGACCGGCACCGTTCGCCCTGGCGGTCGGACGGCACGGACCCGGTCCGCCGTGCACGACGCCGTGCGCGAGCTCATGGCGGCGAACGGCGGCGAATCGCCGGACATCCCCGCGGTCGCCGCGCACGCAGGGGTGCACCCGGCGACGATCTACCGACGCTGGCGCACACGCGACGCTCTGGCGCTCGACGTCGCGGTGTCCGACGTGAACGAGTCGTCCCCGATCCCCGCCACCGGCGACCTGCGCGCCGACCTGCTGGCCTACACCCGCGATCTCATCGAGACGTTCAACAGCCCCGGAGGGCTCTCGTTCGTCCAGGCGCTCGCGACGGCATCACGCGACACGCACCTGGGCCCGGAGCGGACCCAGGAGCTGCTCCGCCCGAGGTTCGAGCTCTTCCAGCGGATGCTCGACGCAAGCGGCGCGACGGAGCTCGAGCCCATGGACCTGGTCCTGCTGATCCTCGCGCCGGCCCACCTCGGTACGGCCTTCGGCATGTTCGGACAGGGCTCCGACGCCGAGGCGCTCGTCGACAACGTGCTCGACGTCGCTGCTGGTCGACGAGCACGGCGGAGTGCACGATGACCGGCGATGTGGACACGCTCGACGACGCCGCGGAGGTCTTCGCGTCGGCCAGGAAACGCCTGTTCGGCATCGCGTACCGCATGCTCGGCTCCGCTGCGGAGGCCGAGGACGTGGTGCAGGAGACCTGGGTGCGGTGGCAGACGACGGACCGCTCGGTCGTGCTGAACCCGCAGGCCTTCCTGACGACGGCGGCGACCCGGCTGGCGATCAACGTGCTGCAGAGCGCGCGGTCGCGGCGCGAGACGTACATCGGCCCGTGGCTGCCCGAGCCGGTGGACACCAGCGACGACCCGACGCTCGGCGCGGAGCGGGCCGAGGCGCTGGACGTCGCCGTGCTGGTGCTGCTGGAGAAGCTCACCCCGACCGAGCGCGCGGCGTACGTGCTGCGCGAGGCGTTCGACTACGGGTACCCGGAGATCGCGCAGATCGTGGGCGTCTCCCCCACGGCCACCCGGCAGCTCGTGAGCCGGGCCCGCAAGCACCTGGCCTCGGAGCGGCGCAACGAGGTGAGCCCGACGGCCCGCCAGGACCTGCTGGCCGCGTTCCTCGCGGCGGCGCGGGTCGGCGACATCGCGCGGCTGGAGCGCCTCTTCGCGGAGGACGTCGTGACACGCGCCGACAGCAACGGCCGGGCCAAGCACGTCGCCCGGGTCGCGGTCCAGGGGCGGAACAAGGTGGCCCGCGTCCTGTCGTCGTTCGCGGAGATCTTCTGGGCGGGCATCACCACGCGCCCCATCGAGGTCAACGGCGCGGAGGGCTTCGCGATGGAGCGGGACGGCGAGCTGGTCGGTGTCCTGTCCGCCACGGTGTCCGACCAGGGTGTGCACGAGCTCATGTGGCAGATGAGCCCGGAGAAGATGGAGCCGCTCCGGCGGGCCTGGGCGGACCAGGCCACGCCGGAGGCCGGCGCCGGGGAGACTACGCCTGAGCCGCCCGCCACTGCTCGTAGCTGACCTCGCCCACCAGGGGCTCGCCGCTGGGCACGAGCTCGGCGTCCTTGAGCTCCGCGCCGAAGTAGGTCGCGCTCGGGTCGGCGACCACCTCGCGGGGGTCGTCCTTCGAGGCGAGGTGCTTGCGCACGATCTCGTCGAACCCGAAGCTCTCCGGCCCGGCGATCTCGATGGTGGCGCCGAGCGGCGTCCCGGCGGCGGTCCGGCCGACGAACTTGGCGACGTCCGCCGAGGCGATCGGCTGGAAGCGGACCGGGGCGATGTGCACGACGCCGTCGACGGTCGCCGTGTCGGCGATCGAGGCGAGGAACTCGAAGAACTGGGTGGACCGGACGATCGACCAGCCCGAGCCGGAGGCCTTGACCAGGTCCTCCTGCACGACCTTGGCACGCATGTAGCCGGAGTCGATGCCGTCGGCGCCCACGATCGAGAGGATCACGTGGTGCTGCACGCCGGCGTTCTTCTCCGCCTCGAGCAGGTTGGTCGTCGAGGTCCGGAAGAAGTTGGTGACGTCCTCCTCCGCGAACGAGGGCGAGTTGCTGAGGTCGATGACGACCTGCGCACCCTCGAGCACCTCGGCGAGGCCCTCGCCGGTCAGGGTGTTCACGCCGGTCTGCGGCGCGGCGGCCACTGCCTCGTGCCCGTGCTCGGTCAGGTTGTGGACGACCTGGCTGCCTACGAGGCCGGTGCCCCCGATGACCACGATCTTCATGGTGTGCTCCTTTGGTTCGCGTCGCTCGCACGACGGGCCCGTTCGGCCCGTCATGTTCTCGACCGGGAGCACCCCGGATCTGTGACGGCCCCCGTCGGACGGCGCCGCGGGCCTGGTTGCTACGGTTCGCACGTGGCGACCATCCGACACCTCCTGTTCGACGCCGACGGCGTGCTCCAGCAGGTCCGCGGCGGTTTCTACACCGCGGCGGAGGCACTGCTGGGCGCGCACGCGCGCGCCGTGCTGGACGAGGCGTCCGAGCGCGAGCGGTCGTTCCTGGCGGGCGACGAGGACTTCCTGCCGGCGCTCGCCCAGGTGCTGCGCGAGCAGGGCCTCGACGTCGCGGCGGCCGACCTGTACGCGGCCGTGTGGCAGAACACCGAGCCGTCGGCGGCGTCGTTCGATCTGGTCCGGCGCCTGCGCGCGGCCGGCTACGGGGTGCACCTCGGAACCAACCAGGTGCACCGGCGGGCCGAGCACCTGCGCACGGCCCTCGGGTACGACGACGTGTTCGACGTGAGCCTGTACTCGTGCGAGCTCGGCGTCGCGAAGCCGGACCCCGCCTTCTTCGAGAAGGCCGCGACCCGGATCGGGGCCGAGCCCGCCGAGATCCTGTTCGTCGACGACCACGCCGCCAACGTGGCCGGCGCCCGGTCCACCGGTATGGCCGCCGTGCACTGGTGTCTCGACGAGGGCCACGACGCGCTCGTGGAGCGCCTCGCCGAGCACGGCGTGCGGGCGGCCGACCAGCGCACGGCCGGGTAGTACCCGGCCCGCTAGCGCTCCCGCTCGACCCGGCGCTCGTCCCAGACGGGCTCCGAGGTCTCGCGCACCACGCCGTCGGACCCGAAGACGAGGTACCGGTCGAACGACCGCGCGAACCAGCGGTCGTGCGTCACGGCCAGCACGGTCCCGTCGAAGGACTCCAGGCCCTCCTGCAGCGCCTCGGCCGACTCGAGGTCGAGGTTGTCGGTGGGCTCGTCCAGCAGCAGCGCCGTGGAACCCGCGAGCTCCAGCAGCAGGATCTGGAACCGGGCCTGCTGGCCGCCGGACAGCCGGTCGAAGGGGCGGTCGGCCTGCTCGGTGAGCTCGTACCGGCGCAGGCGCGCCATCGCCTTGCCCTTGTCCTGGGCGTGGTCCTCCCACAGGATGTCGAGCAGCGCGCGCCCGAACAGCTCGGGGTGCGCGTGCGTCTGCGCGAAGTGGCCCGCGACCACGCGCGCGCCGAGCTTCCACGAGCCGCTGTGCGCCACGTCGCCGCCCGCGAGCAGCCGCAGGAAGTGCGACTTGCCGGAACCGTTCGAGCCGAGCACCGCGACCCGCTCGCCGTAGAAGACCTCCAGGTCGAACGGCTTCATGAGCCCCGTGAGCTCCAGGCCCTCGCAGGTCACGGCCCGCAGTCCGGTGCGCCCGCCGCGCAGGTGCATGGTGATGTCCTGCTCGCGCGGCGGCTCGGGCGGCGGGCCGACCTCCTCGAACTTGCGCAGGCGGGTCTGCGCCGCCCGGTAGCGCGAGGCCATGTCGGGGCTGCTCGCGGCCTGGTTGCGCAGGGTCAGCACCAGCTTCTTGAGCTGGGCGTGCTTCTCGTCCCAGCGGCGGCGCAGCTCCTCGAACCGCGCGAACCGCTCGCGCCGCGCGTCGTGGAACGTCGCGAACCCGCCGCCGTGCACCCAGGCGTCCGCGCCCGCGGGGCCCGGCTCCAGCGACACGATGCGGTCGGCGGCGCGCGAGAGCAGCTCGCGGTCGTGGGACACGAACAGGACCGTCTTCTTGGTGGCCTGGAGCTGCTCCTCCAGCCACCGCTTGCCGGGCACGTCGAGGTAGTTGTCCGGCTCGTCGAGCAGCAGCACCTCGTCGGTGCCGCGCAGCAGCGCCTCCAGCACGAGCCGCTTCTGCTCGCCGCCCGACATGGTGCGCACCTCACGGAACTGGGCGCGGTCGTACGGCATGCCGAGGGCCGCCATGGTGCACACGTCCCACAGCGTCTCGGCCTCGTACCCGCGCACCTCGGCCCAGTCGGACAGCGCCTGGGCGTAGGCCATCTGCGCGTCCTCGTCGTCGACGGTGAGCATCGCGTGCTCCGCCTCGTCGACGCGGCGCGCCACCTCGCGCAGGCGGGGTTCGGAGACGGAGACCAGCAGGTCACGCACGGTGGTCTCGTCCCGCACGGAGCCGACGAACTGGCGCATGACGCCGAGCCCGCCGCTCACCACGACCGAGCCGCCGTGCGGCGTCAGCTCGCCCGTGATCAGGCGCAGCAGCGTGGTCTTGCCCGCTCCGTTGGGGCCGACGATCGCCGTGGCGCTGCCCTCGCCCACGCGGAACGAGACGTCCCCCAGGAGGGTCCGGCCATCCGGCAGGTGGTACTCGACGTGCGCGACTTCTAGATGGCCCATGGGTCACCATGGTCCGATGCCGGACCGGTCCGGACCAAACTGATTCCGCGCCGCCTGGGGAACCCGCCCGTGGAAGCCGCCCGTCGAACCTGTGGACGGCGGACCACGGATGTCGGCGGTGTGCTGTTGACTGTTCCCCGTGAGTACAGATGCTGTGACGGATGCTGGAGCCGAACCCGACGTCGCCTCGCTGAGCTACGAGCAGGCGCGTGACGAGCTGGTGCAGGTCGTCGGCCGCCTGGAGGCGGGCGGTGAGCCGCTGGAGGCGTCGCTCGCGCTCTGGGAGCGCGGCGAGGCCCTGGCCGCGCGCTGCCAGGAGTGGCTGGACGGCGCCCGCGAGCGCCTCGCGGCCGCCCAGAACGCGTCGACGACGACGCCCGACTCACCGGAGGAGGCCGAATGAGCGCGCACGTGCTCGCCGTGGGCGAGGCCCTCGTGGACGAGGTGCACCGGCCCGACGGCTCGGCGGCCGAGCACCCCGGCGGCAGCGTCGCCAACGTGGCGCTGACCCTGGGCCGCCTGGAGCGGGAGGTCCGGCTCGCCACGTGGCTCGGCGCCGACGCGCGGGGCGACCTGGTCCGCGGCTGGCTCGCCGAGTCCGCGGTCGCCCTGGTCAAGGGCAGCGACGGCGCGGAGCGCACCAGCGTCGCGGTCGCCACGCTGGACGACGCCGGGTCGGCCACCTACGACTTCGACCTCACCTGGGAGGTCCCCGCGGGGGCCCTGCCGGACGCCGCCGGCGCCGGGGACGGCCCGCTCGCGGTCCACACCGGGTCGATCGCGGCGATGCTGGAACCGGGTGCCACGCAGGTGCGGCAGGTGCTGGAGGCCGCGCGCGCCACGTCGACCACGACGTACGACCCGAACGCGCGGCCGGCCATCATGGGCGAGCCGCAGGAGGTGCGGCCGCGCGTGGAGGCGCTCGTGCAGCTCTCCGACGTGGTCAAGGTGAGCGACGAGGACCTGGCCTGGCTCTACCCCGGCACCGATCCGGTGGCCGTGGCCCGGGACTGGCAGCGCGGCACGCCCGCGCTGGTGGTGGTCACGTTCGGCGGCAAGGGCGCGGTCGCCGTGTCCGACGCCGGCGAGGTCGAGGCCGCGGCCCCGCGTGTCGACGTCGTCGACACCGTGGGCGCCGGCGACTCGTTCATGGGCGCCCTGATCGACGGCCTGTGGGAGCACGACCTGCTGGGCGCCGCCAGGCGGGACGCCCTGAACGCCGTCGACACGGCCACGGTGCGGCACGTGCTGGACCGCTGCGTCGCCGTCGCCGCAATCACTGTTTCCCGGGCGGGCGCCAACCCGCCGCGTCGTCAGGAGGTCGGCCTGTGAGCACCAACGAGAGCACCGCACCGCTGAGCCCGCGCGAGGCCTGGACCCGGCTGCGCGAGGGCAACGACCGGTTCGTCGCCGACGCGCCGGCGCACCCGTCGCAGAACGCGGACCGGCGGCGTGAGCTGCAGGCCGCGCAGCACCCGCACACCGTGATCTTCGGCTGCTCGGACTCCCGGGTGGCCGCCGAGATCATCTTCGACCAGGGCCTGGGCGACGTGTTCGTGGTCCGCACCGCGGGCCACGTCGTCGACACCACCGTGGTCGGGTCGATCGAGTACGGCGTGGAGGTGCTCGGCGCGTCGCTCGTCGTGGTGCTGGGGCACGACTCGTGCGGGGCGGTCGCCGCCGCCGCGCACACCCTGGCCACGGGCGAGCAGCCCCCGGGCTTCGTCCGCGCCGTCGTGGACCGCGTGATCCCCTCGATCGCGAGCATCACCTCGGGCGACCCGGCCCAGGCCATGACCGCGCTGTCCGACCAGAACGTGCTGCGCCGCGAGCACGTGAAGCACACCGTCGGCATGCTGCACGGCTACTCGGCGGCGCTGGCCAGCGCCGTCAAGGAGGGCCGGTGCGCCGTCGTCGGGCTGGAGTACGACCTGGCCGAGGGCAGCGCGCGCATGGTGAACGTGATCGGCGAGGTCGGCGAGCAGCCCTGACCGCCGGGTGACCGGGGGCTCGGGCGGGCCGGGGTGACACGAGTCACGCGCTGGGATGCGTCACCCGCCCGAGCCTGCGGCACGATAGACCCATGACTGCTGACACCGTCGTCTCGTCGGGCTCGACCGAGCCCGGCGACACCAACGCCGCATACCGCATCGAGCACGACACCATGGGCGAGGTCCGCGTCCCCGCGAACGCCCTGTACCGTGCGCAGACGCAGCGTGCCGTCGAGAACTTCCCGATCTCCGGCACCCCGCTGGAGCGGGGCCACATCGAGGCCCTCGCCCGCGTGAAGAAGGCCGCCGCGACCGCGAACGCGGAGCTCGGGGTGCTCGACCAGGACATCGCCGACGCCATCGTCGCCGCGGCCGACGAGGTCGCCTCCGGCAAGCACGACGGCCACTTCCCGGTCGACGTCTACCAGACCGGCTCCGGCACGTCGTCGAACATGAACACCAACGAGGTGCTGGCGACGCTCGCCACGGCCTCGCTCGGCAAGGACGTGCACCCGAACGACCACGTCAACGCCTCGCAGTCGTCGAACGACGTCTTCCCCACGTCCGTGCACGTCGCGGCGACGTCGGGCGTCGTCAACGACCTGATCCCCGCGCTGAACCACCTGGCCGCCGCGCTGCAGGCCAAGTCGGACGAGTACGCCACCGTCGTGAAGTCGGGCCGCACGCACCTGATGGACGCCACCCCGGTGACCCTCGGCCAGGAGTTCGGCGGGTACGCCGCCGCGATCCGCTACGGCGTCGAGCGCCTGCAGGCCGCGCTGCCCCGCGCCGCCGAGGTCCCGCTGGGCGGCACCGCCGTCGGCACCGGCATCAACACCCCCGCCGGCTTCCCGCAGCGCGTCATCGCGCTGCTCGCGCAGGACACCGGCCTGCCGCTGACCGAGGCGCGCGACCACTTCGAGGCGCAGTCGGCCCGCGACGGCCTGGTCGAGCTCTCGGGCGCGCTGCGCACCATCGCGGTCTCCGTGACCAAGATCTGCAACGACCTGCGCTGGATGGGCTCCGGCCCCAACACCGGCCTGGGCGAGATCGCGCTGCCCGACCTGCAGCCGGGCTCCTCGATCATGCCGGGCAAGGTCAACCCGGTCATCCCGGAGGCCGTGCTCATGGTCTGCGCGCGCGTGATCGGCAACGACGCCACCGTCGCGTGGGCCGGCGCGAGCGGCTCGTTCGAGCTGAACGTGCAGATCCCGGTGATCGCACAGGGCGTGCTGGAGTCGATCCGCCTGCTGTCGAACGCGTCGCGCGTGCTCGCGGACAAGACGATCGTCGGCATCACGGCGAACGTCGAGCGCGCCCGCGCGCTGGCTGAGTCGTCGCCGTCGATCGTCACGCCGCTCAACCGCGCGATCGGCTACGAGGCCGCCGCCAAGGTGGCCAAGCACGCGGTCAAGGAGGGCATCACGGTGCGTCAGGCCGTGATCGACCTCGGCTTCGTCGAGCGCGGCGAGGTCACCGAGGAGCAGCTCGACACGGCGCTCGACGTCCTGTCGATGACGCGCCCGCCCCAGGGCTGACGCTCGGTCCGCAGCCGACGACTCCGTAACCGACGACAAGGGGCCGCTTCCTCCAGGAG
>NZ_JBHVEG010000154.1:0-15108 GCF_042802395.1 Promicromonospora sp. NPDC057488 | reverse complement strand
GACGGACGAGGACGCCGAGGACCTGCGGTGCCAGAGTCCGCACCCGGTCGTTCACCGCGTCGTGGTCCACGTCCAGCCTTCCTCAGGTCGCACAGTGTCGTTCACCAGCGAGCGTCACTCGGAGATCGTCAGGTCCTCGCCCAGGAACGGCCGCACCTCGAGCCACTCGTAGATGGGGCGCCCGCCGACGCCGGGCGCGGCGGACAGCTCCGCCGCGGCCTCGTAGGCGCGCTCCTGAGACTCGACGTCGATGATCATCCAGCCGGCGATGAGGTCCTTGGTCTCCGCGAACGGCCCGTCGGTCACCGGCGGGCGGCCCTCGCCGTCGTACCGCACGAACGTGCCCTCCGGCGAGAGCGCGCCCTCGCCGACGAACTCACCGCTCTCGGTCAGCTTCTCGGCGAACCGGCGCATGTAGTCGATGTGCTCGGTGATCTCCTGCGGGCTCCACTGGTCCATCGGCACGTCCGTGCCGGGCACCCACTCGGGGCCGCCGCGCCGGTAGTGCTTCAGCAGCAGGTACTTCGCCATGGTTGTCTCCCTGGGTCATGGGCCCCGTGGGGCCCTGCGTCGTGGACGCGGTACGGACGCCGTTGCGCGCCCTCGACCCTAGGACGGAGCCCTCGTCGGGTTCTCGACATCAGGATCACCGATTCCCGAGAAAAAAGTTCGGCTCAGCCCGCGCGGGTGCGTACGGCCCGGATCGGCGTGACCGCCGAGGACCCGCCCGACGCGCCGCCCGCCGCATCGGTCGCGGCCCCGGGCACGACGGCGGACGCCTGGAACGCCGCGCTCATCGTCTCGCCCAGGGCGTCGAGGTCGTCCTCGAACAGGCCCGCGTACGTGGACAGCGTCAGCACCGGCGACTCGTGCCCCAGCATGCGCTGCACCGCCTTGACCGTGGCCCCGCCGGAGATGGCCAGCGACGCCGCGGTGTGCCGCAGGTCGTGCAGCGTGAGCGTGTCGAAGTCCTCGGCACCCGGCGCCAGCGTGGTCCGCGCCAGCGCCGTGAGCAGCCGGGTGCGGCTGACCTTCTCGCCGCGCGTCATCGTCGCCCGCGCCCGGTCGGCGCCGGCCACCAGCGCCCACGTCGCGGGGTCGGCCACGCCCGTCGGCTCCACGCCGCCCTCGGACTGCAGGCGGCGGACCGCGGCGACCACCCCGTCGTCGTACAGGCCCGGGGCGGGCAGGCCGAGGGCCTGGCGCAGCGTGCGGACGGCGCCGCCGGCCGCGTCGACGGCGGGCCGGAACGCGGAGCGGTCGAAGCTCTCCCGGCGCAGCGGTCCGCCGCGCGTCCCGGTGAACAGCAGGTCGCCGGGCGCGCGCCCCGCCGCCTGGGCGGCCACGGCGTCCACCAGGGAGGACGGCAGCGGCACCTCGCGCCGCGCGTGGGTCTTGGTGTCGCCGAGCAGCAGCGTGCCGTCGTCGAGCCGCGTGTAGGCCTTGGCCACGCGCACGCGCCGGCGCAGCGGGTCGACGTCGGCCACCGTCAGGGCGCTGACCTCGCCCCAGCGCAGGCCCGTCAGGGCCGTGAGCAGCACGAGGGTGCGGGTCTGCGGCGACGCGGTGGCGTCCGCCACGCGGCGCAGCTGCTCGTGGGACAGGTACCGGTGCGGCTTGGTCTTGGGCGCGCGCGGCAGGGCCGGCACCTTGCCCGACGGCGTCCGCGCGGGGTTGGTGCGCAGCCGGCGCGCGTCCACCGCGGCGTCCAGGAGGGCCACCAGGAGCCGGGCCGCGTCCCGCCGCCGGGCGGGCGAGGCGGTCTCACCGGTGGTGGGGGAGGTCATGGTGGCGGCCCAGCGGGCGACGTCCTCGTGGGTGACCTGCCGCAGCGGGCGGTCCCCGAACGTGGGCGCGACCAGCGACCGGAAGCGTTCGTGCTCGGCCTCGACGGTGCGGGGCGCGCGGTCCACGCGGGCCTCCTGCCAGGTGGCGAACCACTCGGCCACCGTGACGCGGCCGGCGGACGGGTCGATCCACTCGGCGTGCTTGCCCGCCTCCTCCTGCCGCCGGGCCTCCGCGAGCGCCTCGCGCCGGACCGTGAAGCGGCGGGTGCTGCGCAGGCGCCCGTCGACGCGGTATCGGCCCACGTAGCCGGTGCGGCCCTCGGAGTCGGTGCGCTGCTCGGTGTACGCCACGGGGGCAGCGTAGTCGGGGCGTTCCGCCTGGTCGTGGTCGCGCGGGGCGTGTCGGTGGCGCGTCGAGGAGCGGCGTGCCGAGCACGCTCACGCCGCGGCGTGCTGCGGCGCGCTCTCGTGGTCCTCCAGGTTCCGCAGGCGCCGCACCGGGCTCGCCGCGAGGATCGCGGGGCCGGCGAGCATCACGAAGGCGGACCCGAGCAGCACCGCGCGGGTCCCGGCCGTCTCGGCGACCGCCCCGGCGATCAGCCCGCCCAGGGGGATGCAGCCCCAGGACACGAAGCGCACGGTGCCCATGACGCGGGACAGGAGCTCGGGCGGGCTCGCGACCTGCCGGTAGGTGCGCGTGACGACGCTGCCGGGGACCACGCTGGCCGCGAAGAGCAGGTTGCCGGCGGCGAAGCAGATCCAGCCCCAGTGGCCGATGCCCGCGGGGATCAGCAGCGCGCCCGCGAACCCGACGAGCCCGTCGAACAGCACGACGCGCGCCGAGCCGAACCGCCGCACGAGCCAGGGTGTGGCCGCCGCGGCGAGCAGCGCCCCGACGCCCTCGGTCGCCAGCAGCAGCCCGACGACGGCGGCGGGTGCGTGCAGCTCTCGGACCAGGTAGATCGCGAACAGGGCGAGCTGGGCGCCGCAGACCGTGTTGACCACGCACGCCCACCAGGTGCAGGGCGCGAGGACGGGGTGGGTGGTGACGAACCGCCAGCCCTCGGCGATCCGGCGGCGCAGCGGGGTCGGGTCGTCGTCGCCCGGCTGGCGCCGTTCGGGCAGGGTGCGCAGCAGCACCGCGGAGGCGACGTAGGAGACCGCGTCGAGCAGCAGCGCGGGCGCGGCGCCGACGAGCTGGACGAGCAGCCCGCCCAGCGAGGGTCCGCCCAGCTCGGTCACCGCGTGGGTCCCGGACATGAGCGAGTTGCGGCTCGTGAGCTGGTCACGCGGCACGACGGAGGTGATGAACGTGGTGCTGGCGCTGAAGAAGAGCACCTCGGCGAAGTTGAGCGCGAGCGCCACGACGAACAGCTGGGCCAGGGTCAGGTGACCGGCCCACCAGGCCAGCGGCACCGACACGATGGCGGCGGCCCGGACGAGGTCGGTGCCGATCTGGGTGGCACGCAGCGGCCAGCGCTGCACGATCGCGCCGGCGGGCAGCCCGATGACGATCCAGGCCAGGTAGGACGCCGCGGCGAGCAGTCCGGTCTCGAACGGTCCGGCGTCGAGGACGAGCACGGCGGTCAGGGGCAGAGCGATCTTCGTGACCGCCGAGCCCGTGTTGCTGGTCGTCGTGGCCGCCCAGAAGGTCCAGAAGGAGCGTGCGGCGGTCCGGGCCGTCGTCGTCATGGGTGTGCCTCCGGGTGGGTCGGATGGGTAGTGAGTTCCATTTTGGAACGCACTGCGCGTACAGTGGCAGAAGGACGGCGGCGGGCGCAACGCCGCCGGGCACACCAGCCCTGCGAGTTGTCCCGGCGGCGCGGCATGGGCCACGACCTGCGAGAGGATGGCGCGCATGCGCAAGGAGGACCTGGCCGACGCCGACTGCGGGATCGCGCAGTCGCTCGGCGTCATCGGCGACTGGCAGTCCCTGCTGATCGTGCGCGAGGCCGCGGCCGGCGTCTCACGCTTCGACGCGCTCGCCCACGAGCTCGGGTTCAGCCGGCGCGCCCTGACCGAGCGCCTCGGCCGGCTCGTGGACGACGGCGTCCTGGAGCGGGTCCCGTACTCGGCGCACCCGCCCCGGTTCGACTACCGGCTCACCCGCCGCGGCGAGGGGCTCGTGCCCGTGCTCGTCGCGCTGCAGGAGTGGGGGACCCGCCACGTGATGGGCGACGGCACCGTCTCGGGCGCCGTCGGCGACGCCGAGGCGCGGCGGGTGCACGCCCTCGTGGGGACGCGGGTGCCGGACGTGACGCTCAGGGCCCATGACGGCACCGCCGTCGGCCTCGTGGACCCCGACCGCTGGACCGTGCTGTTCCTCTTCCCGGGCGCCTACGCCCCCGACACGGACGGTTACCCCGCCGGCTGGGGCGACATCCCCGGCACCCGCGGCTGCACGCTCGAGTGCGTCACCTACGCCGGGCGCGCCGCGGCGCTCGCCGACGCCGGTGCACGGGTGCTCGGCGTGTCCACCCAGCGCCCCGACCAGCTCGCGGCCTTCGCCACGCACGCGGGGCTGCCCTACGCGCTGGCCTCGGACCAGGACGGCCTGGCGGCGTCCGCCCTGCGCCTGCCCGTGTTCCGGGCCGCCGGGACGGACCGGCTCAAGCGGACCACGCTCCTGATCGCGCCCGACGGCGTCGTGCGCCGGGTCCAGGCGCCGGTGACCGACCCGGCGGGTTCCGTGGACGACATGCTGGACGCGGTGCGCAGCGAGGCGGTGCGCACCGAGACGGTCCGCACCGAGGCCGGCCGCGCGGAGACCGGGCGGCCCGCGCGCGGCTAGCCGTCAGATCGCCCGGGCCTGACCCGTGAGCGCGTTCCAGCCGATGCGTCCGCCGAAGCCGAGCAGCACGACGCCGGTCACGCGGTCGGTGACGCGGGCGATCGCGCGCCCGGACAGCCACCGCCTGGCGAGCCCGGCGGCGTGGATCAGGAGGCCGAGCCAGACCAGCCCGAGGACGTTGTGCTCGGTCGCGAGGAGGACGCCCATGAGCAGGTGCGGCACGCCGTCGGGCAGGAACTGGGGGATGGTGGCCAGGTAGAACACCCCGACCTTGGGGTTGAGCAGGTTGGTCGTGGCGCCGACGGCGAAGGAGCGCCACCGGGACCGGGTCGCGACCGGGCGGACGGCACCGGACGGGGCGGCATCGGACGGGAGAGCGCCGGGGACGACGCCGCCCGGCAGCGCGTCGTAGCTCCCCGGGCGGAAGCTGGTCCACAGCAGCCGGCCGCCGAGCCAGGCGAGGTAGGCCGCGCCGGCCAGGGTGAGCGCCCGGTAGGCGGTCTCGGAGGCGGCGAGCACCGCCGTAGCGCCCACGGCGGCCGCCACGCCCCACGCCAGGGTGCCCACGTTGATGCCGAGCGCCGTCGCGTAGGCGTGCCCGCGCCCGCTGACCACCGCGGTGCGCAGCACGAGCGCGCTGTCCAGGCCCGGCATGATCGTCAGGGGGATCGCGACCAGCGCGAACAGGAGCATCGCGTCGAGGACCGTCACGCGCGCGAACGTACCAGTGCCCGGAGCGCGCGAACGAGCCGGTATTTTGGAAGCCATGCGCGTTCTCGTCTCAGGTGGGGCCGGCTACATCGGCTCGCACACCGTCCTTGCCCTGGTCGCCGCCGGTCACGACGTCATCGTGGTCGACGACTTCTCCAACTCGAAGCCCTCGGTGCAGGGCCGCCTGGAGGCGCTCGCGGGCCGGGAGATCCCGTTCCACGCCTTCGACCTGACCGACGCCGACAAGACCGAGCGGCTGTTCGCGCACGAGCACATCGACGCCGTGATCCACTTCGCGGGGTTCAAGGCGGTGGGGGAGTCGGTCGCCCGGCCCCTGGACTACTACCGCAACAACCTCGAGTCGACGTTCGCCCTGGCGGCTTCGATGGCCAAGTACGGGGTCACCAAGCTGGTGTTCTCCTCCTCGGCCACGGTGTACGGGGAAAAGGCCCCGGTGCCGTACACGGAGGACTACGAGCACCTGTCCTCGTCCTCGCCGTACGGGCAGACCAAGGTGATGATCGAGCGCGTCCTGTCGGACATCGCGCAGATCTCCGAGGGCTGGAAGGTGGCGCTGCTGCGCTACTTCAACCCGGTCGGGGCGCACGCGAGCGGCGACATCGGCGAGGACCCTCAGGGCATCCCGAACAACCTGATGCCGTTCATCGCGCAGGTCGCCGTCGGACGCCGGGACCGGCTCACGGTGTTCGGGGACGACTACCCGACCGCGGACGGCACGTGCGAGCGCGACTACCTGCACGTGACCGACCTCGCCGCCGGGCACGTGGCGGCCCTGGAGCACCTGGACGACATGGCCGAGCCGGCGCGGGCGTTCAACCTGGGCACCGGTACCGGCACGTCGGTACTGGAGCTGCTCAAGGCGTTCGAGCGTGCCGTGGGGCGCGAGCTGCCCTACGAGATCGGGCCGCGCCGGGCCGGGGACCTGCCCGCGTTCTGGGCCGACCCGACGCGCGCCAACACCGAGCTGGGCTGGCGCGCCACCAAGACGATCGACGACATGTGCGCCGACACCTGGCGCTGGCAGTCGCAGAACCCCGAGGGCTTCCCGGGCAGCTGAGGCTGCCTGAGCATGTCTCCCTGAGCACACGTGGGGCCCGCAGCCGGTGGCTGCGGGCCCCACGTCGTTGCTCCTCAGGCCAAGCGGCTCAGACCAGCGGGTTGCCGATCGGCGGCGTCTCCAGCCGGTCGAAGTCGAGCTGGGGCACGCCCTCGTCGGGGTCCGGGGTGCCCGACGGCCGCGGGTTGGCCCGCGGCGCCGGCATCGGGATGGGCCGCTGGTCGGGTCCCAGGGCGGACCGGGACTCGTTGCGCGTCGCGCGCTCGCTGGCCGACGGCTCCTCCAGCACGGTCTGGCGCACCGTGCGGTCCACGGGCTCGGCGTGGGCCTCCTCGAAGGCCCGCACGATGGACCAGGGCAGCCGGATGTAGCCCTCGACGTCGAACCCGTTGGCGATGGCCCAGGCGCGCATCTGCGCCGGGGACGACGAGCGGCGTCCGTCGGTGGGCTTCTTGGTACCCGACTCGTCCACCAGCTTGGGGAACTCGACCGGCGTCGCCTCGACGATCGGCTCGATCACCGACTCCCGGGCGCAGCCGAGCGTGTCCGCGACGCGCCACAGCTCCTGGCGGGCCTCCAGGTGGTACCGGTCAGCCTCGATCGCCTGTTGCACGAGCGCGTCGAAGAACTTCTTGCGGATGTCGGCGGCCGCGTCCGGCGTCAGCCGGTACAGCGGCTCGGCCTCGGCCAGGCCCGACGACGTCTGCGGCGTCAGGCGGCCGTCCTGGAGCGTCTCGGCGACGAGGGACAGGTAGCCGTTGGTGCGCACGTCGGCGACGGCCGCGATCGCGTCGGCAAGGGGCTGGCCGGCGAGCGTGGTCAGCACGCTCGGCCCGCGACGGCCCGGCCACGGGCGCGGGGGCTCGGGCGTGCGGGTGGGGCCCTCGGGCCACGGGTAGACCCAGGCGCGCAGCGTGACCTGCAGCAGCTCGGGCAGGTCCGGCAGGCCGCTCGCGCTCTGCACGAACCGGGCCAGCAGCCCGGCCACCGCCCGCGCCTCGTTGAGCGGGCCGGAGTTCGGCTGGCCACCCTCGAACGGCACGCCCGCCGCGGTGCAGCAGTCCGACAGGCGACGGTGCACCAGGCCCGGCAGGTAGTGGTAGCTCGCGTCGATGATCGTCAGCTGGGCGAGCGTGGGCAGCTCCCAGCCCAGGTGCGACAGCTCCGAACGCAGCACCTCGATGCCGAGCCGGCCGTTGTGCGTCACGATCGCCATCTGCGACAGGCGCTCGCGGAGGGTGGCGGCGACGTCGGCCAGCGCGATCCACGCGCCGTCAGGATGCAGCACCGCCGACCACTCGTCGACCACCGCGCCCCGCTCGTCGATCCGCACGACGGCGATCTCTCGCAGTCGTGCTCCGGCCAGCTGGATTCCGGTGATCCGGGTCGACACCGCTGCGTACGCGGGCTTGCCCACGCGTTCGTCCCTCGCCATGCGCGTCCTTTCTCGACCGCCGTGCCGCCGTTGGCGCGACGACGCGCCACAGGGTGCCACCTGAGCGAGAGTCCTGAAAGTGGAGATCGTACGAATATGTCGGATTCTGTGAAAATCACTACCAAAGATAGCGGACCGCCCCCCGATTATTAACACTTACGGTGGGTGTTTGGCCACCGCCTGGGGCGGTGCAAATGGGGAGGTCATGATGCTGGCGAAGCTTTCGATCATGGACTGGCGCGCCATCGCGGCGCTCGCGTTCGCTCTTCCGTACGTCGCGCTGGTCTTGGTGGGGGAACGGTTCGGCTGGCTTCAGCTGTCCACTTCCGACGCTCTGACCAGCCCAATCACCATTGTGGCACTGGGTTGCCTGCTCGCGGGAGCGGGCCTCGCGCTGACCCCCGTGCTGCAGGGCGGGACCTACCCGATCCTGAACATCCTGGTCGGCGGAGCCATGCTCGCCGGGTTCGGCTACGCCGTGCTGCTGCTCGCCCAGGCCCGGTACGGCTGCGACCCGCTGAACGTCTTGCCCGGCTGCGGGTGATCTTTGGAAAGTTAGGACCGTAGGCGGTATCGGTGCCGCCGCGGGAGTTTTTCCCGTGCCGTGGGCCGCGCTCCGGGACACAATGCGACCGTGTTCCAGCGCCCAGCCAACCACCGCGTCTCGAGCCGTGAGCTCGTGGCCCTCGGCACCGCCAGCCAGGTGCCGACCCGCACCCGCAACCACAACGGCTACGTGCTGTTCTGGGACGACGAGGTCATCCTGTTCGACCCGGGCGAGGGGTCGCAGCGCCAGATGCTGCACGCCGGGATCTCCGCGACGGCGCTGACCCGCATCGCGATCACGCACCTGCACGGCGACCACAGCCTCGGCCTGGCCGGCGTGGTGCAGCGCATCAGCCTGGACGCCGTGCCGCAGACGATCCCGATCGTGTTCCCGGACTCGGGCCGCCGCTGGGTCGAGAACCTGTGCGACGCCACCGCGTACTACCACCAGGAACGCCTCGCGCTGCAGGGACTGAGCCGCGACGGTGAGGTACGCCGCGTGCCGGGCGAGCTGCACGGCCCGGCGGTGCTCAGCGCGGCCCGGCTGGACCACTCGCTGGAGGCGTACGGGTACCGGCTCGACGAGCCCGACGGCCGCCGCATGGTCCCGGAGCGGCTGGCCGAGGCGGGCATCGCGGGGCCCGACGTCGGCCGGCTCACCCGCGAGGGCACGCTGGAGACCGCGCGCGGCACGGTCCGGCTGGAGGACGTCAGCGAACCGCGGCCCGGGCAGTCCTTCGCGTTCGTCATGGACACCCGGATGTGCGACGCGGTGCGGCGCCTGGCCGACGGCGTGGACCTGCTCGTCATCGAGTCGACCTACCTGGACCGCGACCGCGACCTCGCGCACGACCACGGGCACCTGACCGCCCTGGAGGCCGCGACCGTGGCGGCGCAGGCGGGCGTGCGCAGCCTCGTGCTGACCCACTTCTCGCAGCGGTACACCGACCCGACAGAGTTCGAGCGCGAGGCCCGCACGGTGTTCGACGGCGAGCTCACGGTGGCGGCCGACCTGGACCGGGTGCCGGTGCCGCGGAGGCGGTGAGATCGGGCCGCGTGAACCAGAGCGGTGCTCGGTCCAGGTCGCCAGCGGTGGCGGCGGTGATGTGAGTGGTCTAGGCTTCTCGTGAAAGCCGGGGCAGGTCTCCCGGTTATAGTTCGGCCGCGGCCCTTTCAGTTCTCACTGGAGGGGCCGTTAGGCATTTCTGGGCACGGTACCGGCGCACGGTCGAGACGCCCGCTCTTGACCTTCACCCCGGGGGAACGCCCACGCTCCTGGGCACCGGCGACCGTCGCCGGGGACGAGGATGACGACCTGGAGCACCTGAGCATCGGCGAGTTCGCCCGCGGGTCCGGCCTGACACCCAAGGCGTTGCGCCTGTACGACGAGCTCGACCTGCTCCGCCCGGACCGCGTGGACACGTTCAGCGGGTACCGCTGGTACGCGCCCGCCCAGCTCGACCGGGCCCGGCTGGTCGCACGACTGCGCCTGGTCGGCATGCCGCTGGAACGCATCCGGGAGGTCGCGGCCGCGCCGTCGGGCGTCGCCGCCGACCTCGTGAGCGCGTACTGGCGCCAGGTCGAGGCCGACACCGCGTCGCGCCGCGACATCGTCGCCTCCGTCGTCCAGCACCTGCGCACGAAGGAGACCAGCATGCCCACCACCGGCCCCACCCTCACCCTCGGCAGCGCCGCACGGCTCGGCCAGGGCGTACGCCCCGCCCAGCAGGACGCCCTGCACGCCGGGCGCTCGCTGTTCGTCGTCGCCGACGGGTTCGGCCCGCACGGCAGCCCGGTCCCGGCCGGGCTCGTCATCGACGCCCTCACCACGCTGGACGAGCCCTGGGACGCGGCCGACGGCGACCCCGCCGACGGCGACCCCACCGCCGCGCTCCGGGCGGCCTTC
This sequence comes from Promicromonospora sp. NPDC057488, assembly GCF_042802395.1. Lineage (NCBI taxonomy): Bacteria > Bacillati > Actinomycetota > Actinomycetes > Micrococcales > Promicromonosporaceae > Promicromonospora > Promicromonospora sp. NPDC057488. The sequence goes on along the minus strand of NZ_JBHVEG010000154.1, from coordinate 4,854 downwards.
GCGGAAGCCCAGCGGGCACTCGACGCCGAGGCCGCCGCGCTGCCCGACCCCAGGCACTTCGGCACCACGGCCACCGCCGCGCTGCTGGTGGGGTCCACGCTGTTCAGCGCCCACGTCGGCGACTCGCGGCTGTGGCTCGTGCGGGACGGTCGCGCCGACCAGCTCACCCGCGACCACACGGTGGTCGCCGCGCTCATCGAGGAGGGCCGGCTCACGCCGGACGAGGCCCGTTCGCACGAGGACCGCAGCCTGCTGAACCGGGCACTCGTCCCGGCCGGGACCGGCGGGCACTCCGGCGACGGACCGGACCTGGCCGCCACGTCGGTGCGCCCCGCGGACCGGATCGTGCTGACGGGCGACGGCGTCCACGCCGTCCTGGAGCCCGGCCGGCTCGCGGACCTGCTGACGCGGCCCGGCGACCCGGACGACGTCGCGCAGCGGATCGCCGACGCCGTCGAGGCCGCGGGCGCCCCGGACAACTACGCGCTCGTCGTCGTCGACCTGGACGCCTGACCCGGACGCCTGACCAGGAGCCGGTGTCCACGGGCAGTTCTACCCGTTGACCTGCCCGTGGACACCAACCCACGATGCCGGGCATGAGCAACCCGGTGAACCTCCAGGTCTGGGACGGCGCCGTCAACCTCCGGGACCTCGGCGGCCTCCCCCTGGAGGACGGCGAGGTCACCGTCCGCGGCCGCGTCTGGCGGTCCGGCGCGCCCGAGCCGATGACGGCCACCGGCTGGGCGGAGGCGATCGACGACGGGCTCACGACCGTCGTCGACCTGCGCAACCCCGCCGAGGTCAAGCAGGCGCACGACCTCATGCCCGACGCCGGGCGCCCCCGCGAGGTCGCCACGCACCACACCCCGACCGAGGACCCCGGCGACCCGCACTTCCTGGAGACCTGCGGCCCGTGGCTGGACCACCCGCGCTCCTACGCGCCGAACATCGCGATGTACCCGCACCTGTTCGCCGGCGTCTTCCGCGCGATCGCCGACGCCCCCGGGCCCGTGCTGGTGCACTGCGCCGCCGGCCGCGACCGCACCGGCATGATCACCGCCCTGCTCCTGTCGCTGACGGGCGTGGAGCACCAGGCGATCGCGCAGGACTACGAGCGCGCCTTCCGCGGCACCACGCACCGCGGGGGCGGCGTCGCCTACGACGTCGAACGGGGCGCCTGGGTGCAGCACCGCGGCGAGACCTGGACCGCCCGCCAGCTCGACGAGCGCGTCGGCGAGCGCCGCGCGGCCCTGCTGGAGTGGCTGGCCGACCTGGACCCGGTGGCCTACCTGCGGTACGCGGGGCTGGACCAGGCGCGGATCACGAGCCTGCGGACGCTCCTGCGGTAGCCGGCAGCTCGAGGGTCATGAACACGCTGTTCGGGTCCAGGACGTAGGCGCCGAACGGGTCGCACCCGACGAACCCGTGGCGCGCGTACAGGCGGCGGGCCGGCGCGAAGTAGTCCTCCGTGCCGGTCTCCAGGCTCACGCGCGGGTATCCGCGCCGCCGGGCCTCGGCCAGCACGGCGGCGAGCAGCGCCGACGCGACGCCGCGGCCCCGCGCGGGGCCCGCGGTCCGCATCGACTTGATCTCGCCGTACGCGCCGTCGGGACCGTCCAGCCGGCTCAGCGCGCAGCACCCCAGGAGCGTGCCGTCGTCGTCCCGCGCGGTCCAGAACGTGATGGTCGGCGCGAGCAGCGCCGTGTGGTCCAGCGCGTGCACGCTCTCGGCCGGCGAGGTGGCGAACATGTCGGTCAGGTGCTCGTCCAGCAGGCGCAGGACGTCGTCGCGGGCGGGGGAGTCGGGGGAGACGTTCACGTGCCCATCCTGCGGGGCGCTCGCGGGTGCGCCGTCCGGATGGCGGGCTCGTGTGGCGCACGTCACGTCCTGGGGGTAGGAATCTCCAGGTGCGCGCACGCCCGTGCGCCTGTGCCGGCCGACGAGGGCCGGAGGACCGAGGAGAAACGACGATGTCGCTGCCGAGCCCGAGCTACACCATCACCCTGCGCGTGGAGGTGGCCGCCTCGCAGCGCGCCACGAGCACGGTGGTAGCGGCGGTAGCCGACGCCGGGGCCGCGGTGATGGGCGTGGACATCGCGCACTCGACGTCGCACGGCCTGGTCGTGGACGTCACGTGCGACACGATCGACGCGGAGCACGGCGAGCGGGTCGTGGCGGCCGTGAACGCCGTCGACGGCGCGGAGGTGCTCAAGTCGAGCGACTCGACGTTCCTGATGCACCTGGGCGGCAAGATCGAGGTCACGAACAAGGTGCCGCTCAAGACGCGCCGCGACCTGTCGCGCGCGTACACGCCGGGTGTGGCGCGGGTGTGCCTGGCGATCGCGGACAAGCCCGAGGACGCGCGCCGGCTGACCATCAAGCGCAACACGGTCGCCGTCGTCACGGACGGCACGGCGGTGCTGGGCCTGGGCGACATCGGCCCGGCCGCGGCGCTGCCCGTGATGGAGGGCAAGGCGGCGCTGTTCAAGGAGTTCGGCGGGGTGGACGCCTGGCCGGTGTGCCTGGACACGACGGACACGGACGAGATCGTGCGGATCGTCAAGGCGATCGCGCCCGTGTACGGGGGCGTGAACCTGGAGGACATCGCGGCGCCGCGCTGCTTCGAGATCGAGGCGCGGCTGCGCGCCGAGCTGGACATCCCTGTCTTCCACGACGACCAGCACGGCACGGCGATCGTGGTGCTGGCGGCGCTGGTCAACGCCCTGAAGGTGGTCGGCAAGGACCTGGCGGACGTGCGGATCGTGGTGTCCGGCGTCGGCGCGGCGGGCAACGCGATCATCCGGCTGCTCAAGGCGCAGGGCGCGCGGCACATCGTGGCGTTCGGCCGGGACGGCGCCCTGCACCCGGGCGTGGTCACCGACGACCCGCACCGGCGCTGGCTGGTGGACAACACCAACGTCGACGGCTTCGCGGGCACGCTGCAGGAGGGGCTCAAGGGCGCCGACGTGTTCGTCGGGGTCTCGGCGGGCGGCATCCTGTCGGGCGCGGACGTCGCGCAGATGGCGCAGGACGCGATCGTGTTCGCGCTGGCCAACCCGACGCCGGAGGTGGACCCGCTGGAGGCGGCCGAGACCGCCGCGGTGGTGGCCACCGGGCGCAGCGACTACCCCAACCAGATCAACAACGTGCTGGCGTTCCCAGGCCTGTTCCGCGGGCTGCTGGACACGGGGGCCACGGACATCACCACGGAGCTGCTGCGGGTGGCTGCGGTCGCGATCGCCGAGGTGGTCGCGCCCGAGGAGCTGAACAGCGCCTACATCATCCCCGGCGTGTTCGACCACCGGGTCGCGGACGCCGTGGCGGACGCGGTGCGCCGGCAGGTCTGAGCTCTTCAGGGCCGGGGCGACCGGCCCGGCACGACGAAGGCCCGGTCGGACGGCGATGAGCCGTCGGGCCGGGCCTCTGCGCTGGGCGCCCCTGGGGGGGACGGTCAGCCGATGCTGCCGATCGCCTGGTTCACGAGGCCGCTGACGACGGCGGCGGTACCCAGGACGAGGACGAGCAGGGCGCCGGTGGAGGCCACCAGGGGGATCCACCAGCGCACGGTCTCCGGCTGGGTGCGACCGTAGAAGTGGTCGGGCTGCGCGGAGGTGGTGCGGTCGAGGAAGGCGTCGTTGTTGCTCACACTGATACAGACGCCCGGGGAGTCGGAAACGATGCCCCGGTACCGATAACGGTTCGGGAACGTTCCCCTCGTCACGGGACGGGACGGGCATCCCGGGGGAGTTGAGGTCAGCGTGAAGAACATCGGGTTCCTGTCCTTCGGTCACTGGACACCGCACCCGACGTCGGGCACCCGCTCGGCGTCGGACGCGCTGCTGCAGTCGATCGACCTGGCCGTGGCCGCCGAGGAGCTGGGCGCGGACAGCGCCTACTTCCGGGTGCACCACTTCGCGCGGCAGCTCGCCTCGCCGTTCCCGCTGCTGGCGGCGGTCGGCGCGCGCACCAGCCGCATCGAGATCGGCACCGGCGTCATCGACATGCGTTACGAAAATCCCCTGTACATGGCCGAGGACGCCGGCGCCGCGGACCTGATCTCCGGCGGGCGGCTCCAGCTCGGCATCAGCCGAGGGTCACCCGAGCAGGTCATCGAGGGCTACCGGTACTTCGGCCACGAGCCCGCCCCGAAGGACGCCGGCGGCGCCGACATGGCGCGCGAGCACACCGCCCGGTTCCTGGAGGCGCTCGACGGCGAGGGTTTCGCCGAGCCCAACCCGCGGCCCATGTTCCCCAACCCGCCGGGCCTGCTGCGCATCGAGCCGCACTCCGAGGGGCTGCGCCGGCGCATCTGGTGGGGTGCGGGCTCCCGCGCCACGGCCGAGTGGACGGCGGCCCAGGGCATGAACCTCATGTCCTCCACGCTGCTCACCGAGGACACCGGCGTGCCGTTCCACCGCCTGCAGGCCGAGCAGATCCAGCGGTTCCGCGACGCCTGGGCCGAGGCCGGGCACGAGCACACCCCGCGCGTGTCGGTCAGCCGCAGCATCTTCCCGATCACCGACCAGCGCGACCGGCAGTACTTCAGCATGGAGGTCTACAGCGAGGACCAGGTGGGCCACCTCGACACCGGCCCGGCCCGGTTCGGCAAGACCTACGCGGGCGAGCCGGACGCCCTGATCGAGGACCTGCGCGCCGACGAGGCGATCGACGCCGCCGACACGCTCCTGCTGACCGTGCCCAACCAGCTCGGCGTGGACTACAACGCCCACGTGATCGAGAACATCGTCAAGCACGTGGCGCCGGCGCTCGGCTGGCGCTGACCCTCGGCGGGCGCTCGCTCCCTGCGGGGGCCGGGGCTGGCGGGCCGACAGCGGAAGGGCGCGGATCTCACCC
>NZ_JBHVEG010000153.1:0-15109 GCF_042802395.1 Promicromonospora sp. NPDC057488 | reverse complement strand
AGCTTGTCGAGACCTACCAGGTCTCGACAAGCTCGACCAACGAGAGATGCTCGCCGGGCGAGGGTCTGCTGGAGCGGCGCGTTACTTGTTCAGCGTCTCCGCCAGGGCGTCGATCAGCTTGGGCATGCCCTCGGGGTACTCGACCGAGAGCGCCGTCGGCGGGGAGACGGCCGAGACCGCGACGGTGCCGACCTGCTGCGCCACCATGCCGTTCTTGACGGCGGGCAGGGCCTGCAGCTCCTTCTTGTCGGGGAGCGCGGCGGCCTCCTCCTCGGTGTACGTGTAGGCCACGACGAGGTCGGAGTCGAGCTTGTCGAGCTCCTCGTAGGACAGCGTGTAGAAGAACGAGCCGTCGTCCGGCGCGAGCTCCTCGACGGCCGGGGCGGTCTCGAAGCCGAGGCCCTCCAGGAACCCGGCGCGCGGGTCACCGGCCCGGTACACGTAGATCAGGCCCTCGTCGGGCGAGTCGACGATCGCGGCGACGGTCTTGCCCTCGAACTCGGGGTGCGCCTCGGCCTGCTCGGCCAGGTACGCGTTGATCTCCTCGACCTTGGCCTCGCCCGCGGCGCTGCGGCCCAGGGCGGCGTCCGTGGCGGTGATGATCTCGTCCCACGGCGTCTGCCAGGCCGTCTCCGGGTAGGCGACCGTCGGGGCGATCTCGCTGAGCAGGTCGTACTGCTCCTGCGTGATGCCCGAGTACGTGGCGATGATGACGTCGGGCTCGGCGGCAGCGAACTCCTCGTAGGGCACCGTCGCGCCGGCCTCGGCGTCGGTCAGCACGGTCGGGTGCTCGACGCCGGCCTCGTCGTAGGCCTCCTCGACCCAGGGGAGCAGGTTGCCCTCGCCCACGGTCCAGGTCTGCTCGGCGACGGCGACCGGGAAGACACCCGCGGCGACCGCGGCCTCGGTCGAGCCCCAGCCCCACGTGGCGACGCGCTCGGGCGCCGCCTCGATGGTGGTCTCGCCGAGCGCGTGCTCGATGGTCAGGGGGAACTCGTCGGTGGCGCCGGAGGCGTCGGCGGACGGCGTCGCGTCGCCGCTGCCGGCCGGCTCTTCGGACGCGCAGCCCGCGAGGGTGAGGGCGGACGCGGCGACGAGGCCGACGACCGCTGCGAGGGATCGGCGAGATCGCACGGTTTCTCCCGGGGGGTTCAGTCGAACGACCGGCGGGGTGCCGGTCGAGATGAGGTAACCCTAACCGCATTAGGTCACGTTGATGTTGCGGAATTGGAAGAGGTCTGGGTGAGGTAAACCACGCCTACTTCGAGTGGAAGCGGCCCACCGGGACCACCAGGGGGGAGCCCGCGACGGGGTCGGGCACCACCTGGGCGCGCAGCCCGAACGCCTCGTCGACCACCTCGCGGGTCAGCACGTCCGACGGCGCTCCCTCGGCGACGATCCGGCCGGCCGACATGACGACCAGGTGGTCGGCGTACCGGGCGGCGAGGTTGAGCTCGTGCAGCACCATCGCGACGGTCGTGCCCCGGTCGCGGTTCAGCTCGGTGAGCAGGTCCAGCAGGTCGAGCTGGTGGCGGACGTCGAGGAACGTCGTCGGCTCGTCGAGCAGCACGATGTCGGTCTGCTGCGCCAGCACCATCGCGATCCACACGCGCTGGCGCTGCCCGCCCGACAGCTCGGCGACCGGCCGGTCCGCGAGCTCCGCGACCCCCGTGGACTCCAGCGCGGTGGTGACCACGGCGTCGTCGTCGGAGGAGTGGCGGCCGAACCAGCCCTGGTGCGGGTACCGGCCGCGGCTGACCAGCTCGGCGACCCGCACGCCGTCGGGCGCGATGGACGACTGCGGCAGCATGCCGACCTTGCGCGCCAGCTCCTTGCGCGGCATCTGCGTGATGTCGGCGCCGCCGAGCGTGATGCGGCCGCCGTCGAGCGGGTGCAGGCGGGCCAGCCCGCGCAGCAGCGTCGACTTGCCGCAGGCGTTCGGCCCGACGACGGCGGTGATCTTGCCGTCGGGCAGCGTCAGGTCGAGGCCCTCGATGACCTTGAGGCCGTCGTAGCCCAGGCTGACGCCTTCGGCGCGCAGGTTGGTCATCGGCTCCTCTTCTCGTTCGTGGCGAGCAGCCACAGCAGGTAGGGGGCGCCCACGAGCCCCGTGACGACCCCGACCGGGGCCGCGACGCCGAGCAGCCCGTGCTGCGCGACGACGTCCGCGACCAGGGTCAGGGCCGCGCCGGTCACGGCGGACGCGACGAGCGCGGCGCCGCCGTCGTTCACAAGGCGGCGCGCGATGGCGGGCGCGACCAGGGCGACGAACGCGATGGGGCCGGACGCGCTGGTGGCGAGCGCGACGAGCGCGACGGCCAGCAGCAGCGTGCCCACGCGGGCGGCGTCGACGTGCACGCCGAGGGCGCGCGCGTTGTCGTCGCCCAGCGCGAGGGGTCCCTGGGTCCGCGAGACGACCGCGACCGCGGCGGCAAGCACGAGCGTCCCGACGGCGACGAGCGTGAGCTGCTCGCCGCGGACGTCCGAGATCGAGCCGACCGTCCAGGTCAGGACGGCCGCCGCCTCGTGCTCCTGCGCGCGGGCCAGGGTCCAGGCGATCAGCGACGAGCCCAGGTAGGCGAACCCGACGCCCACCAGCACGAACCGGATCGAGTGCAGGCCCCTGCGCCACGCCAGCAGCCAGATCGCGAGGGCGACGACCGCCGCGCCCGCGAACGCGATCCCGGACAGCGCCACGCCGCTCAGCCCCAGGACGAGCACGCCGAGCACGGCCCCGAGGCTCGCGCCGGTCGAGATGCCGAGGATGTCGGGGGAGGCGAGCGGGTTGCGCAGGGTCGACTGGAAGAGGGCGCCGGCCAGGCCGAACGCGGCGCCGATCACGACGGCCGCCTCGATGCGGGGCAGGCGCAGCTTCTGGATGACGAAGACGTCGCCCTTGTCGCCCAGGCCGAGGACGCCGCCGATCGCCTGGCCGGGGGTCAGGCCGGCGGCGCCGATCAGCAGCGCGACGGTCCCGGCGACGAGCACCACGAGGACCATCCCGGACACGACGAGCGTCTGCCGACGGCGTCGCACGGCGCGCAGGTCGGCGACGGTGCTGACGGTGGTGGCGGGTGCGGACATCAGGCTCCCACCACGTTCCGGCCCCGGGCGACGGCGACCAGCACCGGCGCGCCGAGCAGCGCCGCGACCACGCCGGCCTCGAGCTCGGAGCGGGGCAGGACCAGCCGGCCGAGCACGTCGGCGGACAGCAGCATGACCGGGCCCAGCAGCGCGCCGATCGCCATGATCCAGCGGTAGTCCGTGCCTACGAGGCGCCGCGCCGCGTGCGGTACCACGAGCCCGACGAGGGCGATCGGCCCGGCGAGCGACGTCGCGGTGCCCGCGAGCAGCACGATCGCGACCGCCGCGAGCACGCGCGTGGTGCCGACGCGCTGGCCGAGCGCCGTGGCGACGTCGTCCCCGAGGGCCAGCATGTTGAGGCGGTGCGCGAGTCCCGCGGCCAGGACCAGGCCGACGACGATGAACGGCCACAGCGCCGTGACGGTGTCCAGGCCACGCCCCGTCAGGGAGCCGACCGACCAGAACCGGTACAGGTTGAACGCCTGCTGGTCGCGCAGCAGTACCAGCGTGATGAGCGGCGTGATCAGCGCGGTGACGGCGGCGCCGACCAGCGCGAGCCGCACCGGCTGGCCCCGCCCCACCGAGAACACGATCGCCGCCGCGACGGCGGCCCCGAGGAACGCGAACCACACGTAGCCGATGGGCGAGGTGATGCCGAGCAGCCAGACGGCGCAGACGACCGCCAGCGAAGCACCCGAGTTCAGGCCCAGCAGGCCGGGGTCGGCGATCGGGTTGCGGGTGACGCCCTGGATCAGCGTGCCCGCCATGCCGAGCGCGACGCCCGCCGCCAGCCCCACGACGGTGCGCGGCAGCCGCTGCTCCAGCACCACGTCGTGGTCCATGAGACCCGCGACCGGCGCCGTCAGCGCCCGCCACACCTCGGCCGGGTTGATGTCGCGGACGCCGAGCGCGAGGCTCGCGAGGACGACGAGCACCAGGGCGACGACCGCCGTGAGCAACGCGAGCGTCCGGCGTCGGGCACGGCGGGCCACGGCTTCCGCACCCTCACGGCGTCCCGCGGGCGCAGCCGCAGGTGAGGTAAGCATTGCCTAAGCATTCCACAACGCCGGGCATGGTCGGTACGCGCCCCGCTCCGGGGTGCGTACCGACCGGGTCTACCGGGTCACGAGGTCTGCCGGGTCACGAGGGCGGCCGGCTCACGAGTAGGAGTCGCAGCCCCAGCCGTCGTTGTCCGCGTCGAGGCGGTGGTAGTCCTTGGTCCCGACCCAGACGGTCTTGCCGACGTCGGGGCAGTCGAGGTCGGGGTTGCTGGGCGTGACCGGGCACTGCCACCGGCCGGCGGTGTAGACGCAGGCGGAGTCACGGGCGGAGTCGGCCCGCAGCGAGCCCTTCTTGCCGCCGAAGCTCACGGTCCACGTGCCCGACCTCGTCGCGGTGGTCTTGAAGGAGTAGGCCCCGGTACGCGTGGTCTTGACCTTCGCGATCTTCTTCGACGCTGCCGGCCCCGCCGGGTCGAAGCGGACGATGAGCTCCCGCCCGGACAGCGCGCGCCACTTCCCGTCCCTCTTGTACTTGAGCGTTCCCTTCAGGGTGACCGCCTTGCCCTTCGCGACCGTGTGCGGCTTGGCCTGTGCCGTGATGTTGGTCGTGTAGCCGGTCGCGGCCTGCGCGGGGACGGACGCCGTGAGAGCGAGCGCGAGCACGCTCACCAGGGCGACGATGATTCGTCGGATCATGCGGGGACCAGTCTCTTCCTCGAGTCGGCGTGCCGCCCAACGCGGCACGCTATGAGTCCCAGACCTGCTCAGGCGCTGTTCCTGACACGGTTCGCCCCGACCTCACCCGGGTGAACCCGGTCGCGCCCTCGGACCGTGCCGGCCCCCGGGAAAGTATGTAGGTCTGCGGGGTGTGTTGCTGTGAGTCGACAATGTCTACGCAGAGCAACACACCCCGCAGACGTACGTTTACCCTGCGGCGATATGTCCGTTCCAGCTGCATGCTCGGACCACGCGGTTTATCCACAGGTCCGGGCAACCGTCGCTGCGCCGTCGAGGCGCACCCGGCACGATGGGTCGATGGAATTCGACGGATCGCGGCTCGACGCCGCTCGGCTCGTGAAGGAAGCGCGGCACGCAGCGCGGCAGACGCAGGCGAAGCTCGCCGGCCGAGCGGGCGTGTCCCGTGGGACCGTCGCGGCGATCGAGTCGGGAACGCGAAAGCCGTCCTGGGAGATGCTGACCGGGCTCCTCGCCGCCGCGGGCAAGCAGATGCGGATCGACCTCGAACCGCTCGACGAGGACGTCCGCAGTGCCATGGCAGCGCAGGCGGGTGACACCTCCGCGGCCGACGACCTGAGCATGACGGTCTCGCTCATGGAGGGCCTGACCGACCTGGCGTACCGCTTCGAAGGGCTTGCCGCCGCGGCGGTGCTGGGTGCGCCGCTGCCCTTGGCGGAGCCCATCGAGCTCGTGCTGCCGGACACCCCCGAGGGGGTGGACTGGCTCGCCGCCCTGGTCCGCACTGGTGCGGCCGCCGTGACACCGGCTGGGCGCAGCTACCACCTGGACGGCGTGACGTCCGCCAAGGGTGTGGCCTTGCTGGTGGAGCTCGGCGAGGGCGGTCGATTCCTGCTGGAGATCTGGCTCCGCGTCTTCACGGTGCGGTTCGTCCCGGCCTCGGAGGCCGAGCGCGCGGTCACCGTCGTCGGTGAGCACGGTCCACTGCGGGTGCAGCCGCTGCACGAGATCGAGACCACGGACCGGAACGCGGCGCGCGTCCTGCGCCTGCTGCGGGAGCAGGCCCAGGACGCGCGCGGCTGACCGAGCCCCGCTGGTCGAGCCTGTCGAGACCTGGTTTCGACAAGCTCAACCCGCGATGCGCTCAGGCTCCGACGAGGTGGCCGGCCAGGTAGCTGACGACCTTGTCCAGGGCTACGCGCTCCTGCTGCATCGTGTCGCGGTGGCGGATGGTCACGGCCTGGTCGTCGAGGGTGTCGAAGTCGACGGTGATGCAGAACGGCGTACCGATCTCGTCCTGGCGGCGGTAGCGCTTGCCGATGGCCTGCGTCACGTCGTAGTCGATGTTCCAGTACTTGCGCAGCTCGGCGGAGAGCTTCTCCGACGTCGGCAGCAGGTCCGCCGTCTTGGACAGCGGCAGCACCGCGGCCTTGACGGGGGCCAGGCGCGGGTCCAGGCGCAGCACGGTGCGCTTGTCGACGCCGCCCTTGGTGTTGGGCGCCTCGTCCTCGGCGTACGCCTCGACCAGGAACGCCATCAGCGAGCGGGTCAGGCCGGCGGCCGGCTCGATGACGTACGGGTAGTACTTCTCGTTCGTCACCGGGTCGCGGTAGGCCAGGTCCTTGCCCGAGCTCTCCGTGTGCGTCTTCAGGTCGAAGTCCGTGCGGTTCGCGATGCCCTCGAGCTCACCCCACTCGCTGCCCTGGAAGCCGAAGCGGTACTCGATGTCCACGGTGCGGGTCGAGTAGTGCGACAGCTTGTCCTTCGGGTGCTCGTAGAGGCGCAGGTTGTCGGCCGAGATGCCGAGGTCCGTGTACCAGTTGGTGCGGTAGTCGATCCAGTACTGGTGCCATTCCTCGTCCTCGCCGGGCTTGACGAAGAACTCCATCTCCATCTGCTCGAACTCGCGGGTGCGGAAGATGAAGTTGCCCGGCGTGATCTCGTTGCGGAACGACTTGCCGATCTGGCCGATGCCGAACGGCGGCTTCTTGCGCGCGGCGGCCGCGACGTTGGCGAAGTTCACGAAGATGCCCTGCGCGGTCTCGGGGCGCAGGTAGTGCAGGCCGGACTCGTCCTCGACGGGGCCGAGGTACGTCTTCAGCATCATGTTGAAGTCGCGGGGCTCGGTCCACTGGCCGCGGGTACCGCAGTTCACGCACACCAGGTCGGTCAGGGGCACGGAGTCCGGGTCGTCGATGCCCTTCTTCTCCGCGTGCGCCTCCTGCATCTGGTCCACGCGGAACCGCTTGTGGCACGAGAGGCACTCGGTGAGCGGGTCGGTGAACACGCCGACGTGGCCGGAGGCGACCCAGACCTGGCGGGGCAGGATGACCGAGGAGTCCAGGCCGACGATGTCGTCCCGGCTCGTGACCATGGCCCGCCACCACTGCTTCTTGATGTTCTCCTTGAGCTCCACGCCCAGGGGGCCGTAGTCCCACGCAGAGCGCGTACCGCCGTAGATCTCGCCCGACGGGAAGACGAAACCTCGTCGCTTCGCGAGCGAGACGACGGCGTCGAGCTTGGCGGTCTGCGCAGAGCGCACTGACTTGTCGGACACGAGGGATCTCTCCAGGGGAACAGGTGGAAGTAACGTCCGCCCAGCCTACCGTCCGGGCTGCTCGAGGCCCGCGCGAAATAGCGCGTGACCGACCTCTCGGTGCCGATCTTTGACAACGGTTCTCAACAAGCGTGAGAATCGTTCTCATGACTTCGACTCGCGCCACGGGCGCCGCCCTGACCAGCCTCGTCCTCGCCGGTACGGCGGCACTCGCAGGCTGCTCGGCGCAGGACCAGGGTGGTGCGGCCGGCGGGTCCGACGGTGTCGTCGTGCTCGCGTCGTTCTACCCGCTGCAGTACGTGGCGCAGCAGATCGGCGGCGACCTGGTCACCGTCGACAACCTGACCCCGCCGGCCGCCGAGCCGCACGACCTGGAGCTCTCGCCGGCGCAGGTCCGCGAGATCGGCACGGCCGACCTGGTCGTGTACCTGTCCGGCTTCCAGGCCGCCGTCGACGAGGGCGTCGAGGCCCGCGCTCCCGAGCACGTGGTCGACGCCGCGGACGCCGCCGGGCTCGTCGAGCACGCGGAGGAGACCGAGGAGGAGCACGCGGAGCACGCCGAGGAGGGCGACGACCACGACCACGGCTCCACCGACCCGCACTTCTGGCTGGACCCGAGCCGCCTGGCCGCCGTCGGGCAGGCCGTCGCGGACGAGCTGGCCGCTGTCGACCCGGAGCACGCCGACGAGTACGCGGCGGGCGCCCTCCAGCTCGGCCAGCGCCTCGACGACCTGGACCAGGAGATGGCCGACGGCCTCGCCGCCTGTCAGGGCGCGACGCTCGTGACGAGCCACGCGGCCTTCGGCTACCTGGCCGACCGGTACGCCCTGGAGCAGGTGGGCATCTCGCAGCTCGACCCCGAGGCGGAGCCGTCCCCGGCGCGCCTGCGGGAGATCGGTGACGTGGTGAAGGAGAACGGCGTCACCACGCTGTACTCCGAGACCCTGGTGAGCCCCAAGGTCACCGAGACCCTGGCTTCCGACCTGGGCGTCAGCACGGCCGTGCTGGACCCGCTGGAGGGGCTGTCCGAGGACGCCACCGCCGCGGGCGACGACTACGTCTCGGTGATGCGGTCCAACCTGGCCGCCCTCGAGGAGGGACTGGTCTGCGAATGACGGACACTAGGCGTGTGACCGAGCCGAGCGAACCCGTCATCGAGGCGCGTGGTCTGCACTTCCGTGCGGGCGCGAGCCACATCCTGCGCGGCATCGACCTGACGGTCGAGCACGGTGAGGTGGTCGCGCTGCTCGGCGCGAACGGCTCCGGCAAGTCCACGCTGGTCAAGTCGCTGGTCGGCATCAACGTGCCGTCCGAGGGCAGCGTGCGCCTGCTCGGCGAGCCCCTCGGGGCGGGCGGGCGCGGCGGCCGGGTCGACTGGGGCCGCATCGGCTACGTGCCGCAGCGGTCGGGCGCGGGCGGCGGCATCCCGTCGACCGCGCAGGAGGTGGTCGCCTCGGGGCTGCTGCACGGGCGCCGGCTGCGGCTCCCGCGCGGCTGGCGGCAGCGGGTCGCCGTCGCGCTGGAGCAGGTGGGCCTGGCCGACCGCGTGCACGACCCCGTGCACCTGCTGTCGGGCGGTCAGCAGCAGCGCATCCTCATCGCGCGCGCCCTGGTGCGCGAGCCGGACCTGCTGGTCCTGGACGAGCCCGTGGCCGGCGTCGACATGGCCAGCCAGGAGGCGTTCGCGGCCACGATGAAGCGCCTGGTCGACGGCGGCCTCACGGTGCTCGTCGTGCTGCACGAGCTCGGCGAGCTCGAGCCGCTGGTCACGCGCGCCGTCGTGCTGCGGCACGGCAAGGTCGTGCACGACGGCGCCCCGCCGCCCGCCCGCCACGACCACGACCGCGCGGGGCACCGCCACCAGCACCCGCACGCCGACGACAACGCCCTGGACGCCGAGTCCCGGGCCCTGGACCTGGAGGTGCGCCCGTGATCATGCTCATGCTGACCGACCCGTTCATGCAGCGGGCGCTCATCGCCGCGCTCCTGGTGGGCGTCACGGCCCCCGTGGTCGGCACCTACCTGGTGCAGCGCAAGCTCTCCCTGCTCGGCGACGGCATCGGGCACGTGGCCCTGACCGGCGTCGCGCTGGGCTGGCTCGTGGGCGCGGGCATGGGCCTGACGCCGAACGACGCCCTCGCGATCCCCGGCGCCGTGGTCGCCGCGGTGGTCGGCTCCGTGCTCATCGAGGTGGTCCGCCGCCGCGGCCGCACCTCGGGCGACCTCGCGCTGGCCATCATGTTCTACGGCGGCATCGCCGGCGGCGTGCTGCTCATCGGCATCGCTGGCGGCTCCTCGGGCAACCTCATGCAGTACCTGTTCGGCTCGATCTCCACCGTGTCCGACGCCGACCTCTGGCTCACCGTCGTGCTCTCGCTCGTGGTGCTGACCGTCGGCGTCGGCCTGCGGCACGCGCTGTTCGCCGTCAGCCACGACGAGGACTTCGCCACGGCCTCGGGCCTGCCCGTCTGGGCGCTGAACGTGGTGGTCGCCGTCGTCTCCGCGCTGACCGTGACCGTCGCCATGCGCGTCGTGGGCCTGCTGCTGGTCAGCGCGCTCATGATCGTGCCCGTCGCGATCGCCCAGCAGGTCACGCACGCGTTCGGGCGCACCATGCTCACCGCCTGCGTCGTCGGCGTGGTGGTCTGCCTGACGGGCCTGAGCATCACCTACTGGTACAACGTCTCGCCGGGCGCGACTATCGTGGTGCTCGCCATCGGGGTGTACGCGGTGGTCTCCATGCTGGCGCCGCTGCTGAGCCGGCGGCGCCCCGTGCACGACCCGCATCCCGACCTGCCCGACGACGTCGACCTGCCCGCGGCCGCCACCGAACGTGCGGCCGCCGCCGCGAAGGAGTGCCGCTGATGGCCGCACGCATGACCCGCCAGCGCACCGCCGTCGTCGAGGCCCTCGACGAGATGGCGGACTTCCGCTCGGCCCAGCAGCTGCACGAGGCACTGCGTGCCCGCGGCGAGTCCGTGGGCCTCGCGACCGTCTACCGGGCGCTCCAGGCGCTCGCGGAGGCGAGCGAGGTGGACGTGCTGCGCGCGGAGGACGGCGAGAGCCTGTACCGCCGCTGCGCCCGCCGCGAGCACCACCACCACCTGGTGTGCCGCATGTGCGGCCGCACCGTCGAGATCGACGGCCCCACGGTCGAGGCCTGGGCCTCGAAGGTCGCCGCCGCGCAGGGCTTCGACGACATCGAGCACACCATCGAGCTGTGGGGCACGTGCGCGGACTGCCGCGCGGCCGCACGGTGACGCGCGCACGGTGATCTGACGCCGCAGGCGGGCCGCTTCGGCACCTGATTCCACCGAGCCCAGGCCGCTTGGCAAGAACAATTCCGGTGTCGGCCCATCTCGGCCGGAGTGCGTGGCAGGATGCGTGCATGACCTCACCACGGCGCCCCGCGGACCGCCGGGGCCCGCTGCCCGCCCGCGCCGACGTGGTGGTGGTCGGCGGCGGCGCGCTCGGCGCGTCGGTGGCGTTCCACCTCGCCGAGGACGGCGTGGACGTGCTCCTCCTGGAGGCCGACGAGCTGGCCTCGGGCAGCTCGGGCAAGCCCATCGGGGGAGTGCGCGCGCAGTTCTCCGACCCGGCCAACGTGGACCTGGGCGACCGCAGCCTGGACCTGTACGAGGACTTCGGCGTCCGCCCCGGCGCGGACATCGGGCTGCAGCAGCCGGGCTACCTCTTCCTCCTCCCGGACGCCGACGACGTCACGCTGTTCGAGGAGTCCGTGGCCATGCAGAACGAGCACGGCGTCGCCAGCCGCATGCTCGGCCACGACGAGGTGCGCCGCCTCAACCCGTACGTCGACGCCGACCGCTACGCCGGGGCCGCGTACGCCGCGCGCGACGGGTTCGCGTACCCCCACGCTGTCGTCGAGGGCTACGCGGCGGGCGCCGAACGGCACGGCGCCACCGTCCGCACCCACGTGACCGTGCAGGACGTCGAGACGCGGGGCGACGCCGTCGTCGCCGTCTGGACCGACCAGGGCCGGGTGCGCACCGGCGCCGTCGTGCTGTGCACCGGCGCGTGGACCCGCGACCTGGCCACGAAGGCGGGCGTCGACCTGCCCGTGGACCCTTACCGGCGGCAGATCGGGTTCACGCCGCGGCTGGACCCGGCACCGCCGCGCATCCCGTTCACGATCGACTACGGCACCACGTTCTACTTCCACAACGCGGAGCCCGGCGGCCTGCTGCTCGGCATCGCGGACCCCGAGACGCCGATCGCGTTCGAGCGCACCTACGACCCGGGCTGGCTCCCGCTGCTGCGCGGGGCGATCGGGGGCTGCGCGCCCGGGCTGACCGACGTGCCGGTCGCCCGCGGCTGGGCCGGGCTCTACGAGATGACGCCCGACCACAACGCGCTGATCGGTGAGGCCACGGGCGTGCCCGGCCGACTGCTGTACGCCACGGGCTTCTCCGGGCACGGGTTCCTGCAGGCCCCCGCCGTCGGCGAGGTGGTGCGCGACCTGTACGCCGGCCGCACGCCGGCGATCGACGTGTCCGGGTTCAGCGCGGACCGGTTCGCCGCTGACGACGAGCCCACCCCGCCCACCACCAGCACCCGCACCACGAGCCCAGGGCGACGAGGCCCTGAGGCGAACATCATCTGAAGGACAAGGAGAGACCGATGCCGGCACCGGCGTTCCTCGAACCCTGGCAGCTGCGGGCCGCGTTCGCGCGCAGCCTCTCGGACATGTACGGCAAGGAGGTGCCCGCCTACACCACGCTGCTCGACGTGTCGCACGACGTCAACGCGGACTTCGTGACGCAGCACGGCGCGGACGCCGAGCGGCTCGGCTCCATCGCGCGCGTCACCGCGGAGCGGCACGGCGCCATCCGGGTCGGTACCCCCACCGAGATGGCTCAGGTGGCGCGGATCTTCGGCGCCATGGGTATGCGCCCGGTCGGCTTCTACGACCTGCGGGACGCGTCCTCCAGCTCGGTCCCCGTGATCTCCACGGCGTTCCGCCCGATCGAGCGGTCCGAGCTGGCCCGCAACCCGTTCCGGGTCTTCACGTCGATGCTGGTGACCGCCGACCGCCGGTTCTTCACGGCCGACCTGGAGCGGCGGCTGGAGAACTTCCTCGGCGCCCGCACGCTGTTCGGCCCGGAGCTGCTCGCCCTGGCCGACCGCGCCGAGGCCGAGGGCGGCCTCCCCGAGGACCGGGCCGCCGAGTTCCTGCGCCTGGCCACCGCGGCGTTCGAGCTGTCCGCCGAGCCCGTGGACCAGGCCTGGTACCGCGAGCTGGAGGCGGTCAGCGCCGTCGCCGCCGACATCGGCGGCATCGCCTCCACGCACATCAACCACCTCACGCCCCGCGTGCTGGACATCGACGACCTGTACGCGCGCATGGAGGCGCGCGGCATCACGATGATCGACGCGATCCAGGGCCCGCCGCGCTGGGAGGGCCCGGACGTGCTGCTGCGCCAGACGTCGTTCCGCGCCCTCGCCGAGCCCCGCACCTTCCGCACGGCCGACGGCGAGATCATCAGCGACTCCCTGCGCGTGCGGTTCGGCGAGGTCGAGGCCCGCGGCATCGCCCTGACCCGCGCCGGCCGTGCCGCGTACGACGCCGCCGTGGTCGAGATCGACGAGGCCGCCGCCGCGGCCCGCGCCGACGACCCCGGATTCGCCGAGGCGCAGCGCCAGCAGCTCGCGCGCGCCGTCTGGCAGAAGACCTTCCCCACGACCGAGGCGGCGCTCGCCGACCAGGAGCTCGGCTGGTTCACCTACGAACCGGTGGTCGAGCCTGTCGAGACCCAGGTCTCGACAGGCTCGACCCGCGAGTCGCGCATCCCCGCCGTCGTCCGCGAGCCGATCGTCTACGAGGACTTCCTGCCCCGCTCCGCGGCCGGCATCTTCCAGTCCAACCTGACCTCCGACGGCGCCAAGGACGCCAGCCAGGAGGGGGCGGACCGTGACGCAGACTGGATGGCAGGCGCGCTCGGCCGCGATCTGAACGACCCCTTCGACCTGTACGCCGACCAGGTGGCCAGGTCCCTGACCGCCGCCGCCGAGACCCTCGGCGTCGACCCGGCCACCCTCACCACCACCCACCGCACAACGGGAGCAACGCGATGACCAGCACCACCACCGACAGCCCGCTCACGACCGAGCTGCGCGACACCGCGCTGGCCGCCCTGGAGCGGCTGGGCGCCACCGTGCCCGCCGGCACGGGCCTGCCCGTCGTGTCGCCCCTGTCCGGGCAGACGCTGCTGGAGCTGCGCCGCGACGGCGCCCCCGAGGCCGCCACCGCCGTCGGCGAGGCCGCGGAGGCCTTCACGACGTGGCGCTCGGTGCCCGCCCCGGTGCGCGGGCAGGTCGTCAAGCGCCTGGGCGAGCTGCTCACCGAGCACAAGGCAGACCTCGCCGAGCTCGTCACCATCGAGGCGGGCAAGATCACCAGCGAGGCCCTGGGCGAGGTCCAGGAGATGATCGACATCTGCGACTTCGCCGTCGGGCTCTCGCGGCAGGTCGGCGGCCGCACCATGCCGTCCGAGCGGCCCGGCCACCGCCTGATGGAGACGTGGCACCCGATGGGCGTGGTCGGCGTGATCAGCGCCTTCAACTTCCCGGTAGCGGTGTGGTCGTGGAACACGGCCGTCGCGCTGGTCTGCGGCGACACCGTGGTGTGGAAGCCGAGCGAGAAGACGCTGCTGTCCGCCGTCGGCGCGGCCGCGCTGCTCGACCGGGCCCTGGCCGAGGCCGGCTTCCCGGCCGGCGTCTCGCAGCTCCTGCTCGGCGACCGCGAGGCCGGCGAGGCCCTGGTGGCCGACCCGCGCGTCGCGCTCGTCTCCGCGACCGGCTCCGAGCGCATGGGCCAGCAGGTCGCGCCCGTCGTCGCGGCCCGCGGCGGCAAGTACCTGCTGGAGCTGGGCGGCAACAACGCGGCGATCGTCGCGCCGTCGGCGGACCTCGACCTCGCCGTGCGCGGCGCGGTGTTCTCCGCGGCGGGCACGGCCGGGCAGCGCTGCACCTCGCTGCGCCGCCTGATCGTGCACGAGTCGATCGTGGACGACGTCGTCACGCGGCTCGCGAAGGTCTACACCGGCCTGCCCGTGGGCGACCCGCGCACCGAGGGCACCCTGGTGGGCCCGCTGGTCGACGCCGGGGCGCGCGACCGCATGCTGGCCGCCGTCGACGAGGCCGTGACCGCGGGCGGCGAGCTGGTCGTGGGCGGCACCGCCGTCTCGGTCCCGGGTGCGGAGGACGCCGCGTACGTGCACCCGGCGATCGTCCGGATGCCGGAGCAGGCCGACGTC
The DNA here is from genome assembly GCF_042802395.1 of Promicromonospora sp. NPDC057488. NCBI lineage: Bacteria > Bacillati > Actinomycetota > Actinomycetes > Micrococcales > Promicromonosporaceae > Promicromonospora > Promicromonospora sp. NPDC057488. The sequence continues at coordinate 494 of NZ_JBHVEG010000153.1, read as the reverse complement.
GTCAGGCGCGAGACGTTCGCGCCGATCCTGTACGTGCTGACCTACTCGGAGCTGTCCGAGGCGATCGCCGTGCACAACGACGTCCCGCAGGGCCTGTCGTCCTCGATCTTCACGCTGGACGTGCGCGAGGCGGAGACGTTCCTGTCGGAGGTCGGCTCCGACTGCGGCATCGTGAACGTCAACATCGGCACCTCCGGTGCGGAGATCGGTGGCGCGTTCGGCGGCGAGAAGTCCACGGGCGGCGGCCGCGAGTCCGGCTCGGACGCGTGGAAGCAGTACATGCGCCGGGCGACGAACACGGTCAACTACTCGACCGAGCTGCCGCTGGCGCAGGGCGTCAACTTCGGCTGACCGGCTCCCGCCGGACGGGCGACGGCCCGGCTCCACGCGGAGAGCGCGTGGGGGCGGGGCGGGGGGGGTGGCCCCGCCGGGGGCGGGTGAGGTGCCGCGCCGGGGGCGGCCCCCAGGGTGTCCCGGTGGGGACCCCGGTCGGG
>NZ_JBHVEG010000152.1:0-15344 GCF_042802395.1 Promicromonospora sp. NPDC057488 | reverse complement strand
GGCTGGGCGCACGGCTAGCCGCGGGCCCAGCCCGACCACTCCCCTTCGAGGTCTAAGTTTCTTCGCTCTGACACGGGTCAAAGCGAAGAAACTTAGGCCTCGAAGGGGACTTGCGGGGCGGAGAAACCGTCAGACCCACTGGACGAGCTGCCACACGATCCCGTTGGGGTCGGCGAACTGGCAGTAGCGCTCGCCCCAGGGCTCGGTCTCGGGCGGCGTGACGACCTCCGCGCCGGCGGCGGAGATGCGGGCGAACTCGGTGTCGAGGTCGTCCACGACGAACGCGATCAGCAGGCCCTGGCCGGCGGGCCCGGCGATCCGCTCGGGCTTGAACGTACCGAGCCCGACGCGCAGGAACACGATGTTGAGTCCGGCCGTCGGGTGCTCCAGCGACACGAACCCGTCGTCGGACATGGCCTCGGTGAACCCGAGGTGCTGCTTGGCGAACTCGGCCGACGCGGCGACGTCGGGCACGTTGAGGGACAGGGCGGTACCGGTGATCTTCAAGCTGACTCCTCGCTCCATAAACCTTGTACGGCGTACAACGTAAGATGGTTGCAGAATGTTCCCGGCCCGTCATCCCGATTCAGGAGACCTGATGCCCCGCGAGCTGATCGACCTGCTCTGGCGCGACCACCCGGCCGCCCCGCGGGGCGGCGCGCGCGGCCCGCGGACCCGCGTCTCGACGGGCGCGGTGGTCGAGGCGGCCATGCGGCTGGCCGACGCCGAGGGGCTGCCCGCCGTCACGGTCCGGCGGCTGGGCGAGGTGCTGAGCGTCTCCGCGATGTCCGTGTACACGCACGTCAACAGCCGCGACGACCTGCTGGTCCTCATGGCCGACGCCGCGTTCGCGGCCATGCCGCTGCCGGACCACGGGACGGCCGGCTGGCGCACGCGGGTACGGCGCGTCGCCGAGGCGAACCTGGCGCTGCTCGGCGAGCACCCCTGGCTGCTGGAGATCGACGACGACCGCACCGCGTTCGGCCCGGGCACCATCGCCAAGTACGACCACGAGCTGCACGCGCTCGATGCCCTGCCGCTGGACGACGTAGCCCGCGACGCCGCGCTCACGTTCGTGCTGGACTTCGTCCGCGGGGCCGCGCGGGCGCAGCGCCCCGACCCGCGGGCCGACGAGATGCCGCAGGCCTGGGCCCGCTGGGCGGGGCGGCTGGCGGAGTACCTCGGCGACGACCACCAGCTCGCCCAGCGGGTGGGCGGCGCCGCGGGCGCGGCGATGAACGCGCCGTCGAGCCCGACCCACGCGTGGGCCTACGGCCTGGAGCGGGTCCTGGACTCCCTCACCCCACCCGCCGAGCGGTGAGCGCGGAGGTCAGGGCTGGGCGTCCGGGGTCTCGTTGCGGAGGCGGGGCTCCGTGCGGTTGGCCGGCTTGACCCCCGACTTGTCCTGGTAGAACGCGCGGATCACGTCCATGTCGGCGGCGACGTCGCCGGTCAGCTCGATGCTCGGGCCCAGGCCCGCGACCTTGGCGACGCCGTCCACGTACCCGAGCGTGACGGGCAGGCCCGCCTTCAGGGCGATGCGGTAGAAGCCCGACTTCCAGTAGCCCGAGCCCTTGCCGCGCGTGCCCTCCGGCGTCACCACGAGGTGGAACTCCTCGCCGCGCTCGAGGGCCGCGAGGATCTCGTCGACGATGCTGGCGGGGTCCTTGCGGTCCACGGGGATGCCGCCGAGCGAGCGCATGATGCCGGCCATCGGCCCCTTGAACCACGAGTCCTTGATGAGGAACCGGATGTGCAGGTCCATCTCGAACGCGATGGCCAGCATGAGGAAGAAGTCCGTGTTGGACGTGTGCGGCGCCCCGATGAACACCGTCGGCCGGGTCGGCGCGGGTTCCGTGCGCAGCCGGTAGCCGGTGCCGGCCCAGATCAGTCGTGCAACGGCCCGGCGGATGGTGCGTGACATCGTCGTCCTCGAGTAGGGGGATCGGCGGAAAGCCTCAGGCTGCGCTGAGCTTCAGGGTCTGCAGTGTGACAGAACCACGACCGGTCAACGATTACCGTCCGCCGCCCGTTCCGGGCCCGGCTCCTCAGCGGCGCAGGAGCGGACGCACGCTGCTCGCCGCCAGCCGCACCAGCCCTCGCGAGCCCGCCGTCTGCTCGTCGAAGAGCATGAGCGCCACGTGCGCCATCGCCTCGTCGGACGCCGCCACGGCGCGCGTCGCGATGCCGGCCCACGTCCTGGAGCGCATGAGCTGCTGTGCCAGGTAGCACTCGCGGTAGTGCCGCCCGAACCGGCGGCGGTGCGCCCGCTCGAACCCCGCCAGGGCGTCGGCCAGGCCGGCGCCGGCCCACGTCCCGCCGGCCCGCTCCACCTCTCCCAGGTGCTCCGCGAGCTGGACGCCCGCGGCCATGCCGTAGAAGATCCCCTCGCCGCTGAGCGGGTTGATCGTCGCGGCCGCGTCGCCGACCAGCACCGCGGCCCGACCGCGCGCCGTCATCGGCGTCCGGGCGGCGGCGTGCGGCAGCTGGTGCGTGGCCACGCGCTCCAGCCCGGAGACCGAGAACCCGCGGCGCTCCAGGTCCTCGACGTACAGGTCGAACAGGTCGCGCAGCTTGCGGCCGTGCCGCGCGGTCTGCCGCTTCAGATGGTTCACGGGGAGGCCGACGCCGATGTTCGCGCCGTCGTCGGGCAGCGGGAAGACCCAGCCGTAGACGGGCAGGAGCGACTCCAGGAAGTCGAACCGGAGGGTGTCGCTCACGGGCTTGTCCGGGTGGGTCACCTTGCCGTACGCGCGCATGGCGATGTGGGTGTGCCGCATCGACGGCCGCTCGACGCCGAGGGCGCGGCGCACCGCTGAGTAGGCGCCGTCCGCGCCGACGACCAGGTCGTAGGTCGCCTCGCCGTCGGACAGGGCGACCCGCTCGCGCACGCCGTCGGACGTCGTCCCCTCGAACGAGACGCCCTCGCGCACCTCGGCGCCGGCGTCGCGCGCCGCGCCCAGCAGCAGGTGGTCCAGGTCGAGCCGGGGCGTGACGTAGCCCGCCAGGTCGCGGCCCTCCATGAGCGGGCCGCGCGCCATGGCCTCGACCCCGCCCGGGCCGCTGATCGCCACCGACATCGGCATGTGGAACGGCTCGAGCAGCTCCGACAGACCGAGCCCGTCCAGCACCCGGCGGGCGCCGGGGCCCAGGCCGTCCCCGCAGGTCTTGTCGCGCGGGAACGTGGCCTTGTCGACCACCGTCACCTGGGCGCCGGGAACCTCACGGCGCAGCGCGATCGCGGTGGCGGCGCCCGCAGGCCCGCCCCCGACGACGAGGACCCGGGGTGCGTTGTCGCTGACCACGCCGTCGACCCTAGACCCGCCCGGACCGGCCGGCCAAGGCGGGCCGGCCGGTCAGCGGCGCGGCTTGCGGTCCGTCACGTCCTCGGCGGTGCCGGGCACGGTCTTGCCGGGCGCCCCGCCGGGAACGGTGCCGCCGTGGGAGGTGCCGCCGTGCGTGGCGCCACCCTGGTTGGCGCCGCCCGGCGTCGTGTCGCCGGTGGTGCCCGGCACGGTGCGGTGCTGGCGGAACCGGCGGATGGCCTTGTAGAGGGTGACGCCCGCGATGACGATCGCGATGGCGTCGTCGCCGAGGCCGAGCGGCCCCAGCACGCCTTCGGACAGGAGGTCGATCGGGCTCGCCACGTACCCGGCGCCCGCGACGAACGTGAGGATCTCCTGCCAGGTGAACTTCCTGGGATCCTTGCCCCGCTTGTTTTCCTCGCGCATGCCCCGGAACGTAACGGAGAACGGGGAAAGTCGCCAGGGATGTCCCGGAAGCCCGTTTCGTGACGTCGGCCTCAGGCAGTGTGGTCAGACGTCTATCGGACGCCGGTCCTCCACCAGCCGCGACGTGTACCCGGCCGCCACGAGCCGGTCGAACGCGCCGATGACGTCACCGGGCACCTCCTCCTCGTGGGAGATGAAGCCCAGCTCGGCGTAGAGCGTGAGGCGCTGCGTCTCGCCGACGAGCATGTCGACCACGCGGTCGGCGTCGCCGACACCGGCCACGTACTCGTCCAGCGTCTGGGGCCGCGACACGCACAGCACGTCGACGTCGGGCCACACCATCTGGCTCGTCGCGAACGCGCGACGCTGCTGGTAGGGGTGCGAGACGAGCAGCACGGAGGTCGGCTCGATCCCGTGCTCGGCGAGCAGGTTGCGGCTGTACTCCAGGTTCTCGCTGGTGTTGGTCGCCTCGGGCTCGACGAGCACCGCATCGTCGGGCACGCCGCTCGCGATCGCGTGGTCGCGGTAGCCGAGCGCCTCGCCCTCGGGAAAGGCGTCGACGGTGGTGGGCGCGTTGGCACCCGTGAAGACGATCTGCCGGAACAGTCCCTGGTGGTAGAGCTCCGCGGTGTACTCGGCCACGCCGAGGTCATGGCCGCCCAGGCCGATGCAGACGTCGACCTGCCGTGGCTCGTGCTGCAGGTCGTGGAACACCCACAGTGTCTCTACGTCCTCCCGCACCTCGGCGGGGATCATGACGTTCGGCATATGACGACCATATTGCTCGGAGGAATGGGGGGCACAACCAGAGTGAGAGCACACGCCTGGATTCCACAGGAATTGCGTGCAATGTCACATTTATCGGGAACAGACCACGAGCGCCGTCGCTCTCCGTCCCCGCGCCCCCCGCACCGACATCCCATACCGAGACAAGGTAGCGGACCCCGGAGAAACCGCCCTACCGCGGGGGATCCTCGTCGTCCTCCGGCTCGCCGGCCGGGTCGGCCGCGACGGGGACCACGTCGTCCTCGAGCTTGCCCGAGAAGAGGTCGTAGTACTGCAGGTGAAGGTGGTAGCCGGCGCCCAGCGCGATGCGCCGGACCATTCCGAGCGTGGGCTCGATCTGCCCCGACTCGATGCGGCTGATCGTCGACGTGGGCACGCCCGCGAGGACCCCGAGGGAACTCATGCTGAGCCCTCGCTCGGCACGGATCCGGGCGATGATCTGGGCTGCGTTCGTGAGCAAGATGCCCTCCCGTCGATGCTCTGCCATCGAAACGTGCCATGACGCACGACAGGGCCTGCCGGAAAGTGAAGATCTGTTTTCCGGCAAGCCCTGTGGGACCTGACTCTATACGTCTATGGCCGTCGCGGCTCAGCGACGGGGCATGTCTCGCGATGTTTCCTCCGGGGGTGCCGCACCGACACGTTGGCCTACTACTCTCAGCCCCCATGGGTACTGCGAGCTCACCGGGGGACGCCGCGCCCCGGCCGGCCGCCGGGCACGGGACAGGTCGTCGCGGCCAGGCGGCGCGCGCCGTGCGCGCCCTTCTGCAGGAGCACCCCGCGTGGGTGCTGCTCCGGTCGAGGAACGCCGCGGCCGCCGTCGTGCTGCTCGACCGCAACCTCGGGGCCTCCCGCCGCCGGCTGCCCGTGGAGCAGCTCGCCGACCGGATCGACGACGACGTCCCCGAGCTGCGCCGCGCCGGCTTCGAGCTGCCGTACTCGGGCTACTTCTACGTCTCCGAGTGGATCGACGAGGGCGTGCTGGTGCGCCGCCGCGCCGCGTCGAGCGGGGGCGAGCCCGGCGCCGAGACGGTCGAGCTGTCCGACGGCGCGCTGCTCGCCATCCGCTTCGTCTCCCGCCTGAGCCGGCCCCACCCCGCGGTGACGCCGTCCCGGCTGGGCGCGGTGCTCGACGGCCTGCACCGGCTGGCCGACGAGTCCGACCCCGATCCGGAGGCCCGGCTCGCGGCCCTGCTGGAGCAGCGCGCCGCCCTCGACGCCAAGATCGAGCGGGCCCGCCGCGGCGACTCGGAGGCGCTGCCCGCGGACGTCGCCGTCGAGCGCGCCCGCGAGATCCTCGCCCTCGCGGGCGACATCCCCGCCGACCTGGCCCGGGTGCGCACCGAGCTGGAGCGCACGGACCGGGAGCTGCGGCGCCGGCTCCTGGAGTCCGACGGCTCGCGCGACATCTTCCTCGACGACATCTACCGCGGCGTGGACCACCTGGCCGAGTCGGAGGCGGGCCGCGGCCTCGTCGCGTTCCGCGAGCTGCTGCGCCGGTCGGAGCACTCGGCGCAGGACGACCTGGGCCGCGTGCTCGACTCGGTGCACCTCGCGCCGAGCGAGGCCTCGGCGCTGCGCCGCCTGCTGCCCACGCTGCAGGACGCCGCCGACGAGCTCACCGACACCATGGGCGTGCTGCGCCGCGCGCTGCAGCGGATGGTGCGCTCCGGCGAGCTCCCGGCCGAGCGCGCGCTGCGCCGGCTGATCGGCGAGGCGCAGGACGCCGCCCTGGCCGCCGCGCCCGACGTCGCCCCCGGCGCCGAGCTGCGCCTGAGCCTGCCGCTGGGCGCGGTGGCGCCCCGCTCCGTGGGCGGCCTCGCGCCGCACAACCCGGGCGGGGAGGACGTCGAGGCGCCGCCCGCCGACCCAGCCCTGCCACCCCGGCCGGTCTCGCTGACGGCGCTGCGCGCGATGGCCCGCGACTCGGAGATCGACGTCGACGAGCTGCGCGGGCACGTGAACGACGTGATCGACCAGGCGGGCCGGGCCACGGTCGCCTCCGTGCTCGCCGCGCACCCCGCGACGCAGGGTGCCGCAAGCGTCGTCGGCCTGCTGACGCTCGCCGAGCGGCACGGCACCCCCACCACCGAGCAAGAGGACGTCGGCTGGCGGTCCTCGCGCGGCGTCGCGCGGCGCGCCAGCCTTCCCCAGCACCAGTTCGAGGAGCATGTCCCGTGACAGAACCCGTTCCCGGACGAGGTCCGGCGCGACCCGACCCGGCAGACCTCCGCACCGCGCGCCCCGGGCGGCCGGCCGACGGCGGCGCCGCGTCCGCGCCGTCGGGCAGCGGGTCCGGCGGCGATGCCGGCAGCCGCCTCTGGCCCGGCGACCACGGCACGCTGCCCGCGGCCGCGCGCCTCGCGCTGGCACGGCTCGTGCGCGGGCCCTACCTGGCCGCCGAGGCCGACGCCGACACCTGGCGCGCGCTCCTCGCCCACGAGGACGTGGTCCGCGAGCGCCTCGCCGACCAGTACCTCGACCTGGTGGTGGACGGCGACGCGCAGGTCGCGTTCGTGCGCGACGTGCCGGCGGCCGACGCGCCGCAGGTGGTGCGGGAGGTCACGCTGACGTTCCTGGACACGGCGCTGCTGCTGCACCTGCGCGCGCTGCTGCTGGACTCGGCGGACGGGCGGGTGGCGATCAGCCGCGACGAGGCGGCCGACCAGCTCGCCGTGTACCGGCGGCGCGGCGGGGGTTCGCCGATGGACTTCACCCGGCAGCTGGACGCGACGTGGGCGCGGCTGATCGAGTCGGGCATGCTGGAGCCGCTCAGCGGGGACCGGTGCACCGTCTCCCCCGTGCTGCGGACCGTGTTCGGGGCGGACCAGGTCGCGGCGCTGAGCGCCGAGTACGCCCGGCTGGCGAAGGAGAGCGCATGAAGACCCCGCACACGTCCCCCACCGGGCAGTGGCGCCTCGCGCGCGTCGAGCTGGTCAACTGGGGCACCTTCTCGGGGCACCACGTGGTGCCCGTCCCGCGCGAGGGCTTCCTGCTGACCGGCCACTCGGGCTCGGGCAAGTCGTCGCTGGTCGACGCCGTCGCCGCGGTGCTGACGCCGCCCGAGCACCTGCGGTTCAACGTGGCCGCGGCCGGCACGGCCGCCACGGAGCGCGAGGCGGGCGACCGCGACGTCGTGTCGTACGTGCGCGGCGCGTGGCGGCACCGGACCGACGAGAGCACGGGCGAGGTCGTGGCCGACCACCTGCGCCAGGGCGCGACCTGGTCGGGCGTGCTGCTGCGGTACTCGAACGGCCCCGACGCCGACGACGGCGCCGTGACCCTGGTGCGCCTGTTCCACCTCACGCGCGGCTCGTCCGCGCCGGCGACGCTGCACGTGGTGGTGCGCGGCGAGGTGGGGCTGCTGGACTTCGAGCGGTTCGTCCGCTCGGGCCCCGACGTCGCGGGCGTGACCGCCGCCTGGCCCGACGCGACCGTGAGCGAGCGGCACGCGCCGTTCGCCGCGGCGTTCACGCAGGCCCTGGGCATCGGCTCGGAGCAGGCGCTGGTGCTGCTGCACCGCACGCAGTCGGCCAAGAACCTGGGCAGCCTGGACGACCTGTTCCGCGGGCACATGCTGGACGAGCCCGGCACGTTCGAGCTGGCGGCCCAGGCCGTGGACCAGTTCGCGGACGTGGCGCGCGCGTACGCCGACATCGAGACCTCGCGCCGGCAGATCGACCACCTCGGCCGGCTCGCCGCGCTGACCAAGACGTACGACGAGGGTTCGGCGGCCGGGGTGCGCGCCGCGACGCTGCGCGGCTCGCTGGAGACCTTCAAGGACGCGTGGAAGCTCGACCTGGCGCACGGCGCGCTGGCGGGGGCGCGCGCCGCTGAGGAGCGGGCGCAGCACCACCGCAAGGCCGCTGACACCGAGGTCGACGTCGCCGCGAACACGCACCAGCAGGCCGTCAACGTGCTGGGCGCGCGCGGCGGGCAGGCGCTGGCCACGCAGGCCGACCGGCTGCAGCGGGCGGGCGAGATCGCGGCCCTGGTCCGCACGCGGCGCGGCGAGCTCGCGACCGACCTCGAGTCCGTGGGCATGAACATGCCGGAGACGTTCGCGGAGTTCGCGGCGCTCAAGGAGAAGGCCCGCTGGGAGCTGGGCGGCACCAAGCCGCCGGCCACCGGAGCGGTGCCGACGCTGACGGGCGCGATCCCGGCGGTTCCCGCCGCGGTGACCGGGCAGGTGCCCGAGGTATCGACCGGGGCCGTGCCGGAGGTCTCGACCGGGGCGCAGCCCGCGGTCGCGACGGGTGCCGTGGCGACCGTCGCCCCGGTGACCGGCACGGTCCCGAACGTCGCCGGGCGGTCGCGCGCCCCCGAGCTGCTCGACGGCGCCATCCGGGAGGCCCTGGCGACGCGGTCCGCCGTCGGGCAGCGGCACGAGGCCGTGGCCACCCGGATCCAGGCCGTGCGCCAGACCCAGACGAACGTGCCGGCCACGCTCGCCGCGGCCCGCCGGGCCGTGGCCGAGGCGGCCGGGCTCGACGTCTCGGTGCTCCCGTTCGCGGCCGAGCTGCTGCGCGTCCGGGAGGACGACGCCGCCTGGCGGCCGGTGATCGAGGAGATCCTGCGCCCGCTCGGCACGCTCGTGCTGGTCTCCCCCGCGCACCGCGCCGCCGTCGCCCGCGCCGTCGAGGCCGGGCCCGGCCTGCGCTACCGCGTCGTCGGCGTGCGCAACGACGCGCCGCGGTCCACCGACGACTCCTCGCTGGTGCACAAGGTCGAGGTCAAGGACGGCCCGATGTCGGGCTGGCTGCACCGCCGCCTGTCCGAGCAGTACGACTACCTGTGCGTGGACGAGCCCGCCGGGCTGGACCTGCACGAGCGCGCCGTCACCCGCGAGGGCCTGGTCAAGCACGGGCCGGAGGAGATCGAGCAGCCCGTGCTGCCCGGAGTCGAGGACTGGGCGCTCGGCTGGGACGCCGACGACCGGCTGGACCAGCTCCTGGAGCTCGCGCGCGAGACGCAGGCGCGCCTGGCCGAGGCGGACGAGGCCGTGGCCGACGCGGTCGCCGAGCAGCGCGAGGCCGTGCGCCGTCAGCTCACGCTGCGCCACGTGGCCCGCCGCGAGTGGCGCGAGGTGGACATCGAGACCGCCGAGGCCGACCTGACCGACGCCCAGGCGTCGTTCGACCGGCTGCTGGACGGCACCATGGACCTGCTCCAGGCGTCGCAGGACGTCGCGGCCGCCGAGACGCGGCTCGACCAGGCCCGCGCCGCCGCCGCGGAGGCCGCCGACGCGCTCGCCGAGGCCCGCGCGCACCGCCGCAGCCTGGAGCACGTCGTGGCCGAGCTCGGGGACGCGCCGACCAACGCGATCCCGCTGGCGCACCGGCAGGAGCTGGAGAAGCGCTACGCCGCCGTCCGCAAGACGGTCACGCACGAGGTGATCGACGACGTCTCCCTGACCGTGTCCCGCACGCTGGACGCGGAGCGCGAGGCCGGGCTGCGCACGTCCGGCGCCGCCGAGCGGGAGATCGTCGGGCTGCTGTCCGAGTTCCGCCGCCGCTGGCCCGCCATCACGCGCGACCTCACGGCACAGGTGGGGGACCGCGCCCGGTATCTCGAGGTGCTGGAGCGGATCCGGACGTCGCGGCTGCCGGAGCAGGAGGCCCGGTTCTCCGACCTGCTCACCGACCAGGCGCGCCGCGCGTTGCGCAAGCTCGCCGCGGAGGTCCGGCAGGCGCCCGCGACCATCCGCGAGCGCATCGTCGGCGTCAACACGTCGCTGCGGCGGTCGCCCTTCGACACCGACCGGTTCCTGGAGATCCGCGTCAAGGAGCGGCGTCCGGCCGCCGTCGAGGAGTTCCTGACCACGCTCGACGCTCTCACCGGGGACACCGAGCCGGAGTACGAGGTGCTGGAGCGGCTGGTGCGCCGGCTCGGGTCCAGCGACCCGGCCGACCGCGCGTGGCGGACCCTGTGCCTGGACACGCGGCGGCACGTGCACTTCACGGGCGTCGAGGTCACCGCGGGCGGCATCGCGCTCGCCGTGCACGACTCCTCGGCCGGCCTGTCGGGCGGCCAGCGGCAGAAGCTCGTGGTGTTCTGCCTGGCCGCGGCCTTGCGGTACCAGCTCGCCGGGGCGTCGGAGTCCGCGACGCCTGCCTACGGCACGATCCTCCTGGACGAGGCCTTCGACAAGGCCGACACCGCGTTCACGCGCACGGCGATGGACACGTTCGCCGCGTTCGGGTTCCACATGATCCTGGCCACGCCGCTGAAGCTGCTCCAGACGCTGGAGGACTACGTGGGCGGCATCGGCCTGGCGACCTGCCGCGAGATGCGGGAGTCCCGGGTCGACGTGGTGCTGCTGGAGACCCCGCTGCCCGACGTCGACCCGGTCGCCTCGGCGACCCGAGGCGGGGGTGGTGGTTCGGGATCTGGCGGTTCGGGATCTGGCGGTTCGGGATCTGGCGGTTCGGGTGTCGGTGGTTCCGGCGGTGGGCCGACGGCGCCGCCGTCGCGTGGTGGCGGGGCTCCGCAGAGCACGAACGCGCCGGTCGCGCAGAGCGGGCCGGTCGCGCAGAGCGGGCCGACGCAGGGCCAGGGGCAGCCGTCGACGGCCCAGCCGCCGTCGTCCGCCGGACCGGCCCAGCCGCCGTCGTCCCCCGGACCGGCCCAGGCCGCCGCATCAGCCCCGGCGCCGGACACTGCTGCTCCGGCGACGAGCTCGGGCGCCGCCTTCCCCGTACCGCGGGGCGGGACGACTCCGCCCGCAGCGCAGGGCGGGACGACTCCACCGGTGCCGGTTCCGCCTGCGCCGGTACAGCCTGCGCCCGTTCCTCCTGCGCCGAGTGCCCCGGTCACGCCCGCGGGTGGTTCGGCGGCCGGCGACAACACGGCGACTCCGGCCCGCGGTCTGCCCGCGGTGCCGCCTCCCCCGCCCGGGCCGGCCCCGACGGGACTCCAGCCGCTGACCTCCGTCACGCCCCCGCCGCCGCCCGCCCCTGCCACGCAGGAGGCTCCGGCCGGGACGCCGTCCGACACGATCGACGACGACGGTGAGCCGGAGCCGGACTGGTCCGTGACGGTGACGGCCGAGGAGGCCGACGCGGCCTCTCCGGTCGTCCGCATGACGTCGCGCCGCCCGTCGCTGTAGGTCCGCGCCCGGACATCCCTTTCGAGGCCTAAGTTACTTCGCTCTCAGCCTTCTGAACGCGAAGAAACTCAGGCCTCGAAGGGGATGCTGGGCCGAGGCCTACGCCCGGCTCTCCTCGCGACCGTCCGCCAGGCCGCGACCGTCCGCCAGGCCGCGGGCGTAGGCCTCGGCCGAGCCCTCGCGGAACAGGTCGTCCGCGCTGCCCCGCACCAGGGCACGCGCGCCGGGGCCGTCGGCGTCGGTCACGTGCCGGTCCATGCCCCGCACGACGGCGACCGCGCGCCCCGCCGACTTGCCGCGCACCAGCTCGGACGCCGCCGCGATCTCGTCGACGACGGCGGTCACGGTCACGTTGAGCGGGCGCCCGTGGGTGTCGGTGCTGCCGCGCAGGTCGTCGGTCGGCGTGATGCCGGCGCAGCCGATCGCGATGTCGACCAGGGCATCGCGCCACGGCCGGCCGGCGGTGTCGGTGACCACCACGCCGATGCGGCCCAGCCCGAGCCGCTGCGTGAGGGCGGACCGGATCGTGCGCGCCGAGGCGTCGGGGTCCACGGGCAGGAGCAGGACGGTGCCCTCGGGCGTGTTGCTCGCGTCCACCCCCGCCGCTGCCATGACCAGGCCGAGCTTGTTCTCGACGATCCGCAGCGGCGGCAGGCCCGGGCGCGCGCGCTGGGCCACCACCCGGACGGTCTCGTCCGTGATCGCCTGCTCGCGGTCGGCGGCGGCCACGACCCGCCCCTCCGCCTTGGACACGATCTTCGAGGTCACGACGACGACGTCGCCGTCCCGGGGCCGGTCCTGCTCCTCCAGGCCCGCCAGGAGGCCGGCGACCATCTCGCCGAGGTCGTCGCCAGGAGTGATCTCGGGCAGCCCGTCGGGGGCCCAGACGCTGAGTCGTTCCACGGGAACATCCTCACATCGTCCGGCGGCCGGCCATCTCGGCACGGTACTCTGCGAGGCGTCTAAGTCACATTTGTCTGTTTGATGCCGCGATCGTTAGGGGACCCGTCCGGTGTTGCAAGACCCGCCTGCCAGGAGCTCGGCGCCCGCACCGGAACCCGCGGCCCTGCGGCCCGGTGAACCACGCACCATCGGACCGTTCCGGGTCCGCAGCCGGCTCGGCAGCGGCGGCATGGGCGACGTCTACCTGGGCTCGACCCGCAAGGGGCAGCAGGTCGCCATCAAGCTGATCCGCGGCGCCCAGCTCGACGACGACGAGTTCCGCATCAGGTTCCGGCGCGAGGTGCGCGCCGCCGCCAAGGTCCGCAGCCGGTTCATCGCCAACCTGGTCGACGCCGACCCCGAGGCGGACCTGCCTTGGCTCGCGACCGAGTACGTGGCCGGGCCGACCCTGTCGCAGGAGCTGGCGGCCAACGGCCCGCTGCCCCAGGCGGAAGTGCTGAACCTGGTCGTGGGCGTCGCCGAGGCGCTGCACGGGATCCACCGGGCCGGCCTGGTGCACCGCGACGTCAAGCCGGCCAACGTGATCCTCGGGCCGGACGGGCCGCGCCTGATCGACCTGGGCGTGGTCGCCGCCGTCGACGCGACGCGGCTCACCCTGACCGGGCAGGCGGTCGGCACCCCGATGTACATGGCGCCGGAGCAGGCCTCCGGAAGTCGGGCGACGGCGGCCGCCGACATCTGGGCCCTGGGGGCGCTGGCCTACTACGCCGCGACCGGCAACCACCTCTTCGAGGGCGACCACCCGGCCGTGGTGCTGTATCGCGTCTCCGCGGAGGACCCGTCGTACGCCGACAGCCCGGAGTACCTGCGCGCGTTCCTCGACGCGCTCCTGGTCAAGGACCCGGAGCGGCGGCCGCCCCTCGAGGCGATCCTGCGCTCGCTCGGCGTGCCCGACCAGGCGGCCGCGGCCACGCTCCCGGCGGCCGGGCCGCGCGACCTGCCGTCCGCGGGGACCGGCGGGCGCGGCGCGGGGCGAGGCACCCGCGGCGCGGGGCGCGGCACCACCACCTCGGGCCGCGGCACCGCTCGGCCGGGCCGACGACGGACGCGCGTCGTCGTGGGCGCCGCCACCGGGGCGGTGCTGCTGGCGGGTTCGGCGTTCGGCGTCTGGTCCTGGCTCGACGACGATCGCGAGCGGACCGACCTCGGCGGGGCGTCGGCAGCCGGCCGGCCGCAGGAGAACGCGCCGCCGGAGGACCTCACCGACACGAGCGAGCCCGGCGTGAGCCCCGGGACCGGTGCAAGCGTCGTCGCGGACGGCAGCATGGAAGCCCCGTGGGCCCTCGGCACGACGAAGGGCCTCGGCGGCGGCTCGTGCTGGATCGTCAGCATCGACCGGTTGGAGGGACGGCTGGCCACGCTCACGGTCTCCTGCGACCGGGCGGGCACCAGCGAGTACGGGACGCCGACGCCGAGCGAGTGGCTCGCGATCTACGCCGTCCGCCCGGACGGGACCTCGGAGCGCGTCACCCGGGAGGACGCCGGCCCGGAGGACACCTTCTGGGCGCAGGGCAACCTCACGGACCCCACGGCGGTGACCACGACCGTCACGCTGCCCGACGTCGGTGAGCTGACCGCGGTGTACGTGGAGAACAACAAGGATCACGGCTGGAACTGGGCCGCGACGAGGTGACGCCGTGGGCGGGCCGGCCGGCCCGTCACCGCGCCAGCTTGGGCAGCACCTCGCGGCCGAACGTCTCGATCCACTCGCGTTGGTTGCGGCCCGCGTTGTGCAGGTAGATCCGGTCGAAGCCCAGGTCCACGAACCGCTGGATCGACGCGCGGTGCTCGTCCGGGTCGGCGGAGATCAGCATCCGGCCCTCGAAGTCCTCGGGCCGGACCATCCGGGCGAGCTGCGCGAAGTCGTGCGGGGAGCGGATGTCGGAGCGCGGGAACCGCATGCCGCCCACGGGCCACTCGGTCAGCGCGTTCGCCACGGCCTCCTCGTGGGTCGGCGCCCAGGAGAGGTGGAGCTGGAGCGCCTTGGGCATCAGCCCGGGGTCGCGGCCCGACTCGCGGGCGCCGTCGGCGAACCGGGTCAGGAGCGACGCCATGCGGTCCAGCGGCGCGGCCTGCGTGATCAGCCCGTCCGCCGTCCGCCCGGCGCGGCGGGCCGTGACCGGGCCGGCGGTCGCGACCAGGATCTCGGGTGCGGCGTCGGGCATGGTCCACAGCCGCGTCGACTCCAGCTTGAAGTAGGTGCCCGCGTGCTTGACGTCCCGGCCGGCGAGGGACCCGGCGAAGAGCTTGCGGATGATCTCGACCGCCTCGAACATGCGGTTGATCCGCTCGGCGGCCTCGGGCCAGTAGCCGCCCACCACGTGCTCGTTGAGCGCCTCCCCCGAGCCGACGCCGAGCCAGTGCCGGCCCGGGTTCATCGCCGCGAGCGTCGCCGAGGCCTGGGCCACCACGGCGGGGTGCCAGCGGAAGGTCGGCGCCGTCACGGGTCCCAGGTCGCCCGTCGTGTGCTCCGCGGCGGCCGCGAGCACGTTCCAGACGAAGCCCGCCTGCCCCTGCTGCGGTGTCCAGGGCTGGAAGTGGTCGGCGGCCATGACGCCGGAGAACCCGTGCGCCTCGGCGAACGCCGCCAGCTCCACCGCCTCGCGGGGCGCGAACTGCTCGAGCATCGCGGCATAGCCGATGGTCACCACGCGGGACAGCCTACGTCCCGCGCTCCCGGACGTGGGAGGCACTCAAGGCCCCCCCGTGTGCAGAGCGGGAGAGAAGAAACCGGGGGCGGGGGGCCCCCCGTGAGA
>NZ_JBHVEG010000151.1:0-15347 GCF_042802395.1 Promicromonospora sp. NPDC057488 | reverse complement strand
GCTCCCGCAGGGTGCGGGAGACCGGGCCTCGTCGTCGTCCTCGAGCGGCCTACTTCTTGCCGGCGATGCCGAACGCGGCCGTGACCTCCTGGGTCACCGAGTTGCCGGCGTCGTCATGGGCGGTCGCCCGCAGCGAGACCAGGTCGGCGCCACGGGACGGGATGCGCAGGCGCGCCTCCCAGCGGTCGTCGTCGCGCCGCAGCGAGACCTTGGACCACGTGGTGCCGCCGTTGTAGCTGACCTCCAGCGTCGCCCCGTCGACCGTCCCGGCCCGCGGAGCGCCGGGCACCGTGTACGGCTCCACCGCGAACGGCACGGTCGAGCCCGCCCGGACGGTGCCGTCCAGGGCCGTGTCCACGTCGTAGTCGAGCTGGACCAGCGGGAGCGGCGTGCCGTTCTCGCCGGGCACGGCCTCGTCGGCCTGGTCGGCCACGAAGGTCCACGACGTGCGGGTGCGCGTCGAGTACCGGTGGGCGTCGTCGGCGGCGTCGGTGTCGATCTCGAACCGGTACTTCTGCGGCCCGTCGACCAGCGGGACCGACGTCTGGACCGCCTGGCCGATGTTCTCCCTTACCAGGGTGTCGCCCTGGTAGAGGCGGGAGGTCACCGGGGTCTCGCCCCAGCCGAACCCACCGGTCAGGCCGTTCGGGCCGCCCGCGGTGGACACGTTGACGGCGAACCAGTCGCCGCTGTGCCACGGGCCCCAGTAGCCGTCGCCCGTGCGGGGCGCCGCCACGGCGGCGAACCAGTCGCGCACCGTGGTGCTGCGCGGCTCGTACGCCTGCCGCACGCCACGCTGCTCCCAGCCGCTCTCGTGGTTCACGTTCTCGTACCACTCGACGTCGTCGTACGTGGAGACGTAGTCGGTCCGCTCCGTCTTCGTGGGCTGCAGGGCCCGGACGCTCAGGCACGGCGGCCACTGGTAGTCGCGGCAGTCGGCGCGGTCGTCGACGGCGAGCCGCTCTTCAGTGTCGTGGTACCTGCTCTCCACGGTCGCGAGCTGGCGGCTGGTCGGCGCCAGCCCCAGCTCGGCGGGGATCTCACCGGGCCAGCTCTTCGACACGTCGTACAGGTACGTCGGGAACTCCACCGCCTTGCCCGTGAGCGTGAGCAGGCCCTTGCCGGCCGCCTTCAGGAGCTTGGCACCCTGCGCCTCCGGAACGGAGACGACGGGCAGGTCACCCTGGGTGACGTTCTCGACCAGCGAGCCCGGCCGGTCGTCGACGACTACGAGCAGCGCGGCGCCGGCAGCCTGGGCGGCGGCCTCCCGCTCCTCGGTGGTGACGGCGTCGTCCCTGGTCACCAGCACTGCGCGACCCTTGGCGCTCACACCTTCGTAGTCGGCAGCGGTGCCCGTGCCGGCCGTGACGGCCCGCAGCGCGACCCGGCCGTCGAGCCGCGCCGAGCCGGCCTGGTACACCGGGTCGAACGCGACGGGCAGCGGAGTCCAGGCCCGCACGTCGAGGGCCGGCTCGGTGGCCCGCCACCGCACGGCGAAGTCGAAGTCGGCGCTGTCGACCGGCCCCGTCTTCGCGGCGTAGAACGAGTCGACGTCGGCCGGCACCGCGTACGTGGCGCCGAACGTCGAGTACAGGCCGCCGATCCCGGAGTCGTTGAAGAACTGGAACCGCCGGTAGTCCACCTCGCTCGCGCGGGGCGTCCGCAGCGTCAGCTCGTCGGCGTCGCGGGCGTCCAGCACCAGGGACTGGTCCGCGTCGGAGACGACGACCTGCGGGTCACCGACCAGCGCGATGCCGGTCGAGCCCGGGCCCTTCGAACCGGCGACGTCGAGGAACGCGGTCGCGGAGTACACGCCGGGCTCCAGCCGCTGCGTCGGCACCTCGCCCGTGGCCGGGTCGATCGGCAGGCTGCTGACGAACTGGTCGCCGTAGCGGTAGAAGTCCACGTAGCCGCTCGCCGGCTCGCCGGAGCGGTCCAGCGCGGTGATGTCGAGGCCGTACCGCTCCTCCTCCTTGACCAGCGCGACGGCGGTCCGCACGCTGACCTCGCCCGAGGCGTCCGTGCCGACGACGGCGCCGCTGTACTTGCCGGCCAGTGCCGCGTCGTCGGCGTCGGCGGTGACCGTGACGTCGGCCGTGCCGCCGGCCGGGACCACCACCTCGGAGGCGGACAGGGTCACGAGGTCGCTGTCCGCGCCGTCCGGCCCCGTGACGTCGGTGCTCAGGGCGAGCGTGACGTCGGCGTCCGTCGAGTTGGTGAAGGTGACGGGGGCGCTCGCGGGCTCGTCACCGTCGTGCGGCCAGCCGTAGAAGCCGAGCAGCCCGCCGCCGGACGCGTCCACGCCGTCGAGCGCGGCCGGGACGTCCAGGCGGCCCGTGCCCACCTCGTACGCCGGGGCGTCGATGTCGGCGGCCGAGGAGACCAGGGCCTCCTTGAGCTGCTCACCCGTCAGCTCCGGGTGCGCGCCCTTGACGATGGCAGCCGCACCCGCGACGTGCGGGGTGGCCATGGAGGTGCCGTTCATGGAGACGTACCAGCCCTCACCGCCCGACTGCTGCGAGCGGGCCGCGACGATGCCGACGCCGGGTGCCGTCAGGTCGGGCTTGATCGCGTGGTCGCCCACGCGCGGGCCGTAGCTGGAGAAGTCGGCGCGCACGTCGTCGTCGTCCACGGCGCCGACCGTGAGGGCGGCGTCGGCCGTGCCGGGGCTGCCGAGCGAGCCCTCCGCGTAGCTGTTGCCGGCCGCGACGACGAACAGGGCGCCCGTCTCCTCGCTCAGCGCGTTCAGCGCCTGCGCCATGGGGTCGGTGCCGTCGTTGAGGCTGGAGTCGCCGAGGCTCATGGAGACGACGTCCGCGTTGGCGGCGCCCCACTCCATGCCCGCGATGATCCAGGAGTCCTGGCCGTAGCCGTCGTTGTCGAGCACCTTGCCGACCAGCAGGTCGGCGCCCGGGGCGACGCCCTTGTAGAGGCCCTCGCTCGCGGCGCCCGTGCCGAGCACCGTGGACGCGACGTGCGTGCCGTGGCCGTGCTGGTCGTCGTCGACCGCCTGGCCGGGCACGAACGACTCCGCCTGCGCGATCTGGTCCGCGACGTCGGGGTGCGTCGCGTCGATGCCGGTGTCGAGCACGGCCACCGAGGCGCCCGTGCCGTCGAAGCCGGCCGCCCACGCCTCGGGCGCGCCGATCTGCGCCGTGCTGTGGTCCAGGGTGGACTCGGCCTTGCCGTCGAGCCAGATCTTCTCGACACCCGCGGCGAACGCCCCGGGCTCGGCCCCCGACCGCGCCGAGCGCGCGGGAGCAGCTGTCGCGGCCGACCAGAACGCCGACGCCTCGGCCTTCCTCGCGTCCACGGCGGACGCGTCGATGCTCGGCAGGTCCAGCGTGCGCCTCGCGCCCGGCAGCTCGGTCGCGGCGGAGCGCGCCCTGCTGCCGGTGTGCTCCAGGATGAGCGGCGTGGCGGCCACGGTCTCGTCGTCGTACTGCATCTGCAGCAGCGCGGTCACGTCGAAGAGCCGCCGGTCCAGGGTGCCTGCCGCCAGGTACGGCAGCGCGGCGTCCGGGATCACGTAGGTGTGGTCGCCCACCTGCTGGGTGCGGACGGCGCCGCCCCCGGCCGGCTCGACGCCGAGGGCCAGCGCGCCGTCGTCCCCGGTGGTGACGTCCACGACGTCGCCGGTCACCAGGGTGACGGTGGTGCGCCCGTCGGCCAGCGCGGGGGTGTCGGGGGCGGAACTGCCTGAACCAGAGCTGCTGGGGGTCGCGTGCGCTGTGGTGGCCATCGCGGCGACCAGGGCGGTCGCGGCGACTGCCGCGGCGGCCCGGGTGGCGGCCGGGAGCCCGCGCCGGGTTGGGGATCTCATGGAGGTGGACACTCGCAGCCGGTCGCGACACGTCACAAGAGGCACATCGTGGCGGCTTTACGGCATGTCGTGACTCCGCCAGAGTTGGGCACCCATCGACGTGACGGAGGAGTGCCATGCTCGGCGACGTGCTCGGACTGACCCCTGACGAGACCCTCGCGTACAGCGAGCTCGTCGCCATGCCCTCGGCGACCGTGGCGGACCTCGCCGCGGCGCTCGCCACCTTCGGGACCTCGCTGGGCGACGCCCACCGGCTGCTGCGCCGCCTGGAGGAGCACGGCCTGGCCGCGCGGCTCACCGGGGACGAACGGCGGTTCGCCGCCGCGCCGCCCGCGATCGCGCTCGGCGCGCTGCTCGCCCGGCGCCAGGACGAGGTGCGGCACGCCGAGGTCGAGCTCAGCCGGCTCGAGGAGGTCTACCGGGTGGCCGCCGCGGGCCGGGGGCCCACCGACGTCGTCGACGTGATCCGGGGCGAGGACGCCGTGCGGCACCGGTTCGAGCAGCTCCAGCTCGGGGCGCGCGAGTGCGTCGACGCGTTCGTCCGCCCGCCGGTGATCGTCACGTCCAGCCAGGAGAACTCTGCCGAGGGCCAGGCCGTCGAGCGGGGGGTGCAGTACCGCGTGGTGGTCGAGCGCAGCATGCTGGAGAGCCAGGCCGTCACGGTCGACGAGGCGGTCGAGGCCACCGAGGCGGGCGAGGACGTGCGGTTCGCCGAGCGGGTGCCGCTCAAGCTCATCCTCATCGACCGCCGGCTCGCGCTGCTGCCGCTCACGTCGTCGGGCGACGTCGTGGGCGCGCTGCTGGTCCGCGAGAGCACGCTGCTCGACGCCCTGCTCGCGCTCTTCGAGAACGTCTGGGACCGCTCGACGCCGCTGCTCGTGGGCACGTCCGGCCTGGCCGGCGACGTGGTGGAGCACGTGGACGACGACGACGCCCGCGTGCTCGGCCTGCTGCTCGCCGGGCTCACCGACCAGGCCGTGGCCAAGCAGCTCGGCACGTCGCTGCGCACGGTGCAGCGCCGGGTGCGCGCGCTGATGGACCTGGCCGGCGTCGAGACGCGCGTGCAGCTCGGCTGGCACGCCGCGACGCGCGGCTGGGTGCGCGCGGGGGCCGTGCCCGTGTGACGTTCGCGACGCGGGCACGGTGCCGTCCGAAATCCGCTTTCCGCGCCGCCGGGCCCGGGGCGAGGATCAGCCGGTGACCTCTTCTCCACGCACCGGCGCCCTCGGATTCTGGGCGGACCTGCCGCAGGACGGCCGCTGGCTGCTGTCCACCGTGGTGGTGCAGTTCTTCGGCCGCGGCCTGACGCTCCCCTTCACGATCATCTACCTGCACGAGGTGCGCGGGTTCTCGCTGGCCCTGTCCGGCACGCTCATGGGCCTGATCGCCGTGGTCGGCGTGCTCGTGACCGGCCCGGCCGGCGCCCTGGTCGACCGGTACGGCGCCCGCCGCGTCATGCTGACCGGCCTGTTCTTCGCCGTGGCGGGCTACTCGGTGCTGGCCTTCGCCACGACGCCGCTGGTCGCGGCCGCCGGGCTCGCCCTGTTCGGCGTGCAGCTCGGCGTCGGCTGGCCGTCGGTGAACGCGCTGGTGGCCACGGTCGTCGACGGCGACCTGCGGCAGCGGTACTACGGCGTGAACTTCGCGCTGCTCAACCTCGGCGTCGGCGTGGGCGGCGTGGTGGGCGGCCTCGTGGTCGACGTCGAGCGGCCCGGCACCTTCGTCATGGCGTTCCTGGTCAACGCGGCGACGTTCCTGCTCCCGGTCGTGGTGCTGCTGGGCCCGCTGCGGCACCTGCACGGCCGCGTGGACCGTCCGCACGACGCCGAGGTCGGCGGCGAGAGCTACCTCGCGATCCTGCGCCGGCCCGAGGTGCTGTGGCTGGCCGCGCTGGGCCTGCTCGCGGCGTTCGTGGGCTACGGGCAGATGGAGGGCGGCTTCCCGGCGTTCGCCCGGCAGGTCGCCGAGGTCTCCACGCGCGTGGTCGGGTTCGCGTTCGTGGTGAACACCGTGGTCATCGTGGTCTTGCAGTTCTGGGTGATGAACCGCGTGAGCGGACGCCGCCGCACGCGTGTCCTCGCGCTCATGGCCGTGGTGTGGGCCGCGGCCTGGCTGCTGCTCGGCGTCACCGGCCTGCTGCCGGGCGGGCTTGCGGCCGTGGTGATCGTGCTGGCGTTCCACGGCGTGTTCGGCCTGGGGGAGACCCTCATGCAGTCCGTGCTGCCCGCCCTGACCAACGACATGGCGCCCGCCCACCTGCGCGGCCGGTACAACGCGATCGGCTCGGGCTCGTTCCAGGCCGGCACCATCGCGGGGCCCGTGGTCGCGGGGCTGCTGCTGGAGCACGGCTGGTCCGGGGCGTTCATCGGCGTCGTGGTGGCCGGGTGCGCCGGCATCGCGGCAACCGCCTTCGCCGTCGGGCGACGCGTCACGCCCGAGGTCAACGGCCTGCGGCGGGTCCCGGCTGAGGCGTCGTCGTCCTGACCCCCGTACGGCGGTCGAGCCTGTCGAGACCCGGGTCTCGACAAGCTCGACCAGCGCAGGGTGCGGTCAGGCGACCGGGTCCGACGTCGCCGCGTGCTCCCGCGCCCACGTCAGCGCGTGGTCGGCGACGGCCTCCCAGCCGGTCGCGCCGCAGGTCCAGTGGTCGCGGCCCTCGAACTCGTAGTACTCCGTGACGGCGGGCGACCTGTCGTAGTGCTTGGCGTTGGACCGGTTCACCGACGGCGGCATGATGTGGTCCTCGCTGCCGCCGATGAACAGCAGCGGAGCGCGGTCGGCCGCGTAGTCCACCCAGGTCTCCTGGGGTCCGGGCTTGAGGTTCGCGAACAGGCCGTACTCCCAGACCCAGTGCCCCGGCGCCGGGATGGCGTACCGCTCCCAGACGCCGCGCGACTCCTCGGCCGAGAGCGTGTTGGTGAACGCGTAGTGGAACTCCTCGGGCGTGAAGCCCACGGCGCGGTGCCGGTTGGCGGGGTTCTTCAGCGCCGGGAACAGCGACCTGACCTGCGACAGCGGGTTCACCCGCACGCCCTCGGTCGGTGCGGAGTCGATCACGACGCCCGCGGCCCCCAGCCCGCGGGCCAGCAGGAGCTGCGTGAGCGCGCCGCCGAACGAGTGCCCCATGATGATCGGCGGTCTCGGCAGCGCCTCGATCACGCCGGCGAGGTGGTCGACGGTCTCGGGCACGGTGAGCTTCGCGATGATCTCGGGGTTCTCCCGCAGGGCCTCGACCTCGATGTCGAAGCCGGGGTAGCCGGGCGTGAGCACCGTCAGTCCCTCGGCCCGGTAGTGGTCCACCCAGGCCTCCCAGCTGCGCGGGGTCATCCACAGGCCGTGGACGAGAACGACGGTGTCGGGCTGTGCTGCGTTCATCAGGCTGCTCCTCGGGGCGTCGGGCAGGGGCATCAGGGCGTGCGCGTCGGCCGGGGGCGACGTCCCCTAGACCCTGCCGCCCGGGACGGCCCGCGCGGACCACGTGAACCACGTAGTCCGTCGCGGGTCCGGGAGGTGCTAGGGCGTGGCGCTGGCGTGCATCGTCAGCCGGTCCGCGAGCTGTCGCCGCGAGGTCACACCGAGCTTCTGGAAGACCTTGCGCAGGTGGTAGTCCACGGTGCTGGGGCTGATGAACAGGTTGGCCGCGATCTCCGGGTTGGTGCGGCCGCGCGCGGCCAGCCGCGCGATCGTGTGCTCCTGCGCCGTCAGGCCGAACCGCCGGGGCGGGGCGTCGGTCTCGCCCGGGGCACCGAGGGTCGCCAGCTCCGCGACGGTGCGCGCCACGAACAGCTCGGCCCCGCTGTGGTGCAGGTGCTGCAGGGCGAGCCGGAGCTGCTCGGCCGCGTCGCGCCGCCGTCGGGCCCGGCGCAGCCACTCCCCGTAGACCAGGTGGGACCGGGCCCGGTCCATCTCCGCGCCCGTGCCGCTCAGGGCCTCGATCGAGGCCCGGTAGTGCGGTTCGGGATCGTCCGGGTCCGCCAGGGCCAGCGCCAGCGCGCGCTCCGCCACCCCGCGGCACCAGGCCGAGCCGTTCGCGTCCGCTAGGGCGGACAGCAGCCGGGCGGCCCGCGCCGCCTCGGCCGGGTGCCCGCTGCGCGCGGCCGCCTCGACGTAGTCCGGGTACTGGTGCGGCGTGACGTGCAGGAACGGGTCCTCGATGAGCGGCAGCAGCCGCTCGTAGGCGTCCTGGTAGCTGCCCTCGGCGAGGTCACGCACCGCGAGGGCCGCCATGGCGGACCCCTCGACCCCGCCGAACCCGGTCGCGGCGGCGCCGTCCGCGATCGCCTGGACGGCGGGCCGCGGCGCCCCGGTCCAGGCCAGGACGGCGACGTTGGGCACGTTCTCGGCGTCGTACCCCATGGCGCGGCGCACGTCGCGCACGAGCTCGTCGTAGCCGGTGGCCCGGCGCAGCGACCCGCCCCAGAGCTCGGACAGGGCCATGACCCACAGCAGCGTGTCGAGCACCTGCAGCGCCCCGGAGTCGCGCGCCGCCTGGGCCGCGCGGACCAGGGCGGCGGTCCGGCCGGCGTCGTCCCACAGGAACGTGCCGAGCGACGCGATGGTGGTGCCCATGTGCATCAGGTCGGTGTCGGGCAGCGTGAGGAGCGCGTCGAGCGCGGCCCGCGCCGGGCCCACGGCCTGGGGGTACGGGGCGAGCACCAGGGCGCCCAGCCCGCGCAGGACGTCGGACGCCGGCCCCTCGGCGAGGTCCGCGCCCGCGGCGAGCCGCCGGCCCAGGTCCTCCCGCGTGACGCCCAGCATGAGCCGCTCGGTGGTGCAGCAGGACTCGAACGCGCGCAGCAGCGCCACCTGCTCCCGCTCGGGGTCCCGGCCGTGGAACGCGTCGGCCGCGCCGAGGTGGGCGGCGGTGGCCCCGCGCACGCCGTCCGGGTCCGCCGTGAACAGGGCCAGCGCGCTGCGTACCGACGTCACGCGGCCGCTCGTGGTGGCGTCGACCGTGGTCAGGTCGATCTCGTCGACCAGCCGCTGCGCCAGGTGGACCGCGCCGACGGACAGCGCCGCCTCGGCCGCCCCGACCTGCCGCGCGCCGCGGACCGGCCCGGGCGGCGTGAGCTCGGCGGCGCGGGTCAGGATCGTCGCGCGCGACGCGAGCCCGCCGCGCCGCGCGGCCAGGTCCGCGGTGTGCGCCAGGCGGTCGGCGACGGCCGGGTCGGTGCCGAGCACCGCGCGGGCCGCGTGCCAGGCCGCCGTCTCGACCAGGCCGAGGCCCTCGGCCGCCCGGGCGAGCGCCGCGTGCATGCGGCGCAGCTCGGGGCCGGGCGCGGCGTTGTAGACGGCGGACCGCACCAGCGGGTGCCGGAACCGCACCACGGGCTGCAGCTCCACCAGGCCGGCGAGCTCGGCCCGGTCGCCGCCGCCGGGGTCCAGGCCGACGTCGTGCGCCGCGGCAGCCAGCAGGTCGATGTTCCCCGTGGAGTCCGCGGCTGCCAGCAGCACCCAGGCCTGCACGTGGGGGTCGGCGCGCCGCACCTGCCGCACGTAGTGCTCCTCCAGGTGCCGTCCCACGGGCACGGGCGCGCCGCCCAGCCCCAGGTCGGGCAGCTCGTGCACCAGGGCGTCGCCCGCCAGGTCGATCAGCGCCAGCGGGTTGCCGCCCGTGGCCCGGGCGATGGCCGCGGCCGCCGACGGCGCCACCGGCTGCGCCGCCGACCGGTTCAGCAGCTGCACCGCCGCCTCCAGGTCCAGGCCCGTCAGGGCGAGCTGCGGCACACCGCCCATCCGCTCCGCGAACCCGCCGTCGTCCCGGGCCGCGAAGACGACCGCCACGTGCTCCACCGCGAGCCGCCGCGCCACGAACGCGAGGGCGTCCAGGCTCTCGGCGTCGATCAGGTGCGCGTCGTCGACGACGCACACCACGGGGGTCCGGTCCGCGGCCGCCGAGAGCAGCCCCAGCACGCCGAGGCCCACCAGGAACCGGTCGGGCGGCGGCCCCTCGGTCTGGCCCGACGCGACGCGCACGGCCTGCCGCTGCCGCTCCGGCAGCCCGGCGCAGTGCTCGCGGAGCATCGTGACCAGCCGCTGCACCGCCGCGAACGGGATGGTCGACTCCGACTCGTACCCGTCCAGGCGGATCGTGGTCAGGCCCGGGACGCGGGTCGCCTCGGTCAGCAGGCAGGTCTTGCCGATCCCCGGCTCGCCCAGCACCAGCAGCGACCCGCCGCGGCCGGTGCGCGCACCACGGAGCAGCGTGGCCAGCCGACGCAGCTCCTCGTCGCGCCCCAGAGGGGTGGCGGCGGTCTCCATCCGCCAACGGTAGGTCGGTACGGGAGGGACTACGTGGTTCACGTGGTCCATTCACCCGGTCCGCTGCGGATGATCTTTTGTGTCCGAACCACGACAGGAGACACACCGATGGCCAGGAGACGCTTCACCCGCCCTACCGCCTTGGTCGCCGCGCTCGCCACGGCACTGCTCGCTCTCTCGTCCGTGACCGGTGCTACGGCGCCGGCCCGCTCGCACGGTTCCCACGGGTCCCCGGGACACCACGCCAAGCCCACGATCGTGCTCGTCCACGGCGCGTTCGCCGACTCCAGCGGCTGGTCCGGCGTCACCGAGCGCCTCCAGGACCGCGGCTACCCGGTCCTGGCGTTCTCCAACCCGCTGCGCGGCCCGACGTCGGACAGCGAGTACCTGCGCCTGTTCCTCGACACCATCGAGGGACCGATCGTGCTGGTGGGCCACTCCTACGGCGGCGCCGTCATCACCAACGCCGCGACCGGCGACGAAGACGTCGAGGCCCTGGTCTACGTGGCGGCCTTCGCGCTCGCGGAGGGCGAGACCGTGGCCGACGCCAACGCGCTGGGCGGCGGCCCGCCGCCCGTGGTGATCGACCACCTCGTGCTGCGCCCCTACCCCGGGGCCCCTGAGAACGACGCCGACGCATACATCGACCCCGAGTGGTACCCGCGGCTGTTCGCCCAGGACCTCCCGCGCGACACGGCCGAGGTCATGGCCACCAGCCAGCGCCCGGCGACGCTCAGCTCGCTGGTGACGCCGTCCGGCCCGCCCGCGTGGGAGGACATCCCGAGCTGGTACATCGTGGCCAAGAACGACCGGATCATCCCGCCGCAGGCCGAACGGGCCATGGCGAAGCGCGCCGGCTCCACGACGGTCGAGCTCAAGAGCTCGCACGTCGCGATGATCAGCCAGCCGGGCGCCGTCACCAAGGTCATCCTGGACGCGGCCCGGAACAGCTGAGCCCCGTCCGCTGAAGACTGTCCGCCGCCTGGGTGCTGGTTCCCAGGCGGCGGACAGCGGGTGAGCAGGATACTTTCGTTGCCCTTTTCGCCCGGTCTCTCCAGAGTGTCACGTGGACCACGTACGTGGACCAGTGGTTGCGCCCCGCTCAGGGCGCTTGCACCCCGGAGGCAAGATGCACAGTCGCATGCCAACCAGACGACGCGCGCCGATCGCTCTCGCAGCGGTCGGCGCACTGCTGGCCACCACGGTGAGCGTGACCCCGGCGCTCGCGAGCACCCCGGCACCGGCGGGGACGGCGCCCGTCGCGGCCGCCGACGTCCCCGACCGCGCCGCCGACAAGATCACGCCCGCCGTGCAGACGCGGCTGGAGACCAAGGAGTCGACCGACTTCTGGATCCGGTTCGCCGACCGGCCGGACCTCGCGCCCGCCAAGGCGATGGCCGACTGGGACGAGCGCGGCCAGTACGTCTACGACGAGCTGACCCGCA
This sequence comes from Promicromonospora sp. NPDC057488, assembly GCF_042802395.1. Lineage (NCBI taxonomy): Bacteria > Bacillati > Actinomycetota > Actinomycetes > Micrococcales > Promicromonosporaceae > Promicromonospora > Promicromonospora sp. NPDC057488. The sequence goes on along the minus strand of NZ_JBHVEG010000151.1, from coordinate 3,818 downwards.
CGGCCAAGGCCTCCCAGTCCGGCGTCGTCGCCGACCTGAAGGCCGCCGGCGTGGACTACGAGTCCTACTGGATCAGCAACGCGATCCTCGTGCAGGACGGCACGCAGGAGCTCGCCGAGCAGGTCGCCGCGAGCCGCGAGGTCAGGCAGGTGCACGAGCGGTTCGCGGCGCAGCCGATCGAGCCCGTGGAGCGCAAGGCCACGACGAAGCGCGCGCCGCTCGCGACCGAGTGGGGCCTGGACGCCATCGGCGCCCCCGACGTGTGGGACCTCGGGTTCACCGGCGAGGGCATCACCGTGGCGAACATCGACTCCGGCGTCGACGTCGAGCACCCCGCGCTGCTGGAGCACTACCGCGGCTACCTGGGCGCGGACGGCCTGAGCAACGACTACAACTGGTTCGACGCCGGCGGCTTCTGCGACGGCGCCCCGTGCGACGGCGACGCCCACGGCACGCACGTCATGGGCACCATGGTGGGCGACGACGGCGAGGGCAACCAGGTCGGCGTCGCACCGGGCGCCGACTGGATCGCGGCCAACGGCTGCGCCTCCTGCTCCGACGCCGACCTGCTGGCCTCGGGCCAGTGGATCCTGGCGCCGACGCGCGCCGACGGCTCGGACCCCGACCCGTCCCAGCGCCCGCACGTCGTGAACAACTCGTGGGGCCAGCAGGAGCCGGGCGCCATCGACGACTTCATGTCCGAGGAGATCGACGCCTGGGAGGCGGCGGGCATCTTCGGCGCGTGGGCCGCGGGCAACGCGGGCGAGGCCGGCTGCCAGTCGACGTCGTCCCCCGGGGCCAACGTCGCCACCTACGCGGCCGGAGCGTTCGGGGAGTCCGGCGAGATCGCCGAGTTCTCCTCGCGCGGCCCGGGCGCCGACGGCGTGACCAAGCCGAACCTGGCCGCCCCCGGTGACAACGTGCGCTCGTCCGTCCCGGGCGGCGACTACGCCGAGTTCAGCGGCACGTCCATGGCCTCCCCGCACCTGGCCGGCGCCGTCGCGCTGCTGTGGAGCGCGGCGCCGGTCCTGGTCGGCGACATCGAGGGCACCCAGGCCCTGCTGGACCAGACCTCGGTCGACGTGGCCGACGACTCCTGCGGCGGCACCCCCGCCGACAACAACGTGTGGGGCGAGGGCAAGCTCGACGTCGCGGCGCTCGTCGCCGCCGCGCCGACCGACGGCTTCGGCTTCGTCGCGGGCACCGTGACCGACGCCGACGGCGAGCCCGTCGGCGGGGCGCGCGTGACCACGGGCGACCGCTCCGACACCACGGACGCCGAGGGCGCGTTCCGCCTGGGCCTGGAGGAGGGCACGCACGAGCTGGCCGTCTCCGCGTTCGGGTACCTGGACGCCACGGCGCAGGCCGAGGTCGTCGAGGGCGAGACCGTCACGGTGGACGTCACTCTGGAGGCCGCGCCCACGACGACCGTGAGCGGCACCGTCACCGACGGTTCCGGCCACGACTGGCCGCTCGACGCCGAGATCACGGTGCAGGGCGCGCCGAGCGGCGTCGCCACCTGGACCGACCCGTTCACCGGCGAGTACTCGCTGGAGCTGCCGCAGTCGGCCACGCACACGCTGGTCGTGCAGCCGTCCGTGACCGGCTACGCCGCGTTCACCCAGGCGGTCGAGGTCGGCACGGACCCGGTTTCCGCCGACGCCGCGATCCCCGTGCTCTCCGAGTGCACGGCCCCCGGCTACGACCTCGTCGGGGCGGGTGCCACGGAGGAGTTCGAGTCGGGCGACGTGCCCGAGGGCTGGACCGTCGAGGACCTGGCCGGCACCGAGCAGGTCTGGACGTTCGACGACCGGTTCGGCGCGAGCAACATGACCGGCGGCGAGGGCCTGTTCGCCGAGGTGAACAGCGACGCCTACGGCGAGGACGGGGCGCAGGACACCACGCTCACGTCGCCCGCGTACGACCTGAGCGGCGTCGAGGCGCCGCTCCTGACGTTCGACCAGTCGTACGGCGCGATCGACGACTTCGCCGACGTGGACCTCAGCCTCGACGGCGGGGAGACCTGGGAGACGGTGCTGCACCAGACGTCCGACGCGCTCGGGCACACGGTCGTCCCGATCACGGCCGCCGCCGACCGGTCCGACGTGCGGGTCCGGTTCCACTACGGGGACGCCGTGTACGCCCTGTGGTGGCAGGTCGACAACGTCGCGATCGGGGCCTGCACGCCGATCGAGGGCGGCCTGGTCTCCGGGTTCGTGCACGACCTCAACACCGGTGACGGCGTGAACGGCGCCACGGTGACGGCGGGGGAGCAGAGCGCCAGGACCGTCGACCCCGAGAACCCGACGGTCGGCGCCGGGTACTACTCGCTGTTCTCCCCGGAGGTCGGCGAGCAGCAGGTCGGCTACGCCGCCAAGGACTACGAGTCCACCGAGGCGACGGTGACCGTCGTCGCCGACGCGATCACCCGGCAGGACGTCGAGCTCGCGGCCCCGCTCCTGACCGTCTCGCCGGAGCAGATCTCCCGCGAGGTGCGCCTGGGCGGGACCCGGTCCGGCTCGTTCACCGTGACGAACGAGGGCACCGCGCCCGCGGACGTCGAGGTGGCGCCGGCGTCGTCCGACTTCGAGATCCTCGGGGCGTCGTCGGGCACCGGCGTCATCAAGGGGGCGAGCGGCGAGACCACCGGGGTGACCACGGCGGCGTCGTCGGGCGACAAGGGCGTGGCGGCCGCGAAGGACGACGGCCTGGCCCGGAACGGGAAGCACCCCGGGAGGACGGCGACGCCGTCGGCCCCGCCGGCGCTCCTCGCGGACGGGACCACGATCACCCACTCCTCGTCGCAGGACATCACCATGGGCAACTCGGTGGCGTGCGTGGGCAGCCAGACGCAGTGGCTGCGGACGTTCACCCTGGAGGACTTCGACATCCAGGGTGAGCTCGCCGTGACCAACGTGTCGTTCGGCGTCGAGACCGCCGTGGCGGACAGCAACGTCACGGTCAACCTGTACGAGCTCGACGGGGACTTCGTCTACGAGAACATGACGCTCGTGGGCTCGTCCGACGTCACGCTGGAGGCCCAGGACCTCACGCTGGTCGACGTGCCGGTCACCGGCACCGCGTCCGGCACGCTCGTGGTCGAGGTGGTCAGCGCCGACGAGTTCTTCATCGGCTCCAACGCGGAGCCGGAGACGGCGCCGTCGTACCTCGCCTCCGACGACTGCGGCAACCCCGAGCCCGCCACCGTGGCGGACCTCGGGTTCCCCGACATGCACACGGTGCTCAACGTGACCGGCGAGACCACGGTCGACGTGCCGTGGCTCGACGTGCAGCCGCCGGCGTTCACGCTGGCCCCGGGCAAGTCCGCCAAGGTGTTCGTCGACCTCGACAGCAGCCGGGTCGACCAGCCGGGCACCTACACCTCGGACGTCGTGGCCGACGGCGGCACGCCGTACAGCGAGCCCCGCGTCGAGGTGTCGCTCTCGGTGACCCCGCCCGCGAGCTGGGGCAAGATCGCCGGGACGGTCACGGGCGCCACGTGTGACGACGAGACGGTGCCGCTCGAGGGCGCGTTCGTGGTCATCGACGGCTCCGAGTACGACGTCACGCTCGTGACCGGGCCGGACGGCGGCTACGCCCGCTGGATGGGGGTGTCCAACAACCGGCTGACGCTGCTCAGCTCGGCGACGGGGTACCCGCCGGAGTCGAAGTCGGCGCGCATCGTCAAGGGACAGACGGTGGTGCACGACTTCGAGCTGAACGAGTACTGCGGCTAGGCCTTCGCTGGTCGGGCGTCCCTCGCTGGTCGAGCGGTCCCTCGCTGGTCGAGCTTGTCGAGACCCAGGTCTCGACAAGCT
>NZ_JBHVEG010000150.1:0-15436 GCF_042802395.1 Promicromonospora sp. NPDC057488 | reverse complement strand
GTCGAGACCCAGGTCTCGACAAGCTCGACCACCGGTCTCGACGTGTAAGGAGGTGCCATGACCGGTCAGGACTGGATGGAGAAGGACTTCTACGCCGTGCTGGGCGTGTCCAAGGACGCCGACGACGCGGCCGTGAAGAAGGCCTACCGCAAGCTCGCGCGCCAGTACCACCCCGACCAGAACCAGGGGGACGCGGCGGCGGAGTCCAAGTTCAAGGAGATCGGTGAGGCCTACGCGGTGCTCTCCGACCCTGAGCAGCGCCGCCAGTACGACGCCGTGCGCGCCATGGCAGGCGGCGCCCGCTTCTCGGCGGGGGCCGGCGGCGCCGGTGCCGGCGGGTTCGAGGACATCATGGGCGCCATGTTCGGCGGCGCCCAGGGTGGCGGCCGGGGCGGGCCGCGCGTCCGCTACACCCAGGGCGGCAACGGCGGCGCGGGCTTCGAGGACATCCTCGGCTCGATGTTCGGCGGGGGTCGCACGGCCTACGGCTCGGGCACGACCGGGTACGCCGCACCGACCGCAGGGGCTGACGTCGTCGCCCAGGTGACGCTGCCGTTCCGGGCGGCGGTGGAGGGCACCACGGCCGAGCTCGAGGTCAACGGCCGCACCATCACCGCGCGCATCCCCGCGGGGATCAACGACGGCAAGAAGATCCGCCTGCGCGGCAAGGGCCGCCCGGGGGTCGCCGGCGGCCCGGCGGGCGACCTCGTGGTCACCGTGCACGTCACGCCGCACCCGGTGTGGACCCTGGACGGCGTGGACCTGCGCATGACCGTGCCCGTCACGTTCGCGGAGGCCGCGCTCGGCACCACGCTGGAGGTACCCACCCTGGACGGCGCCACGGTGCGGCTCAAGGTGCCGGCGGGGACGCCGTCGGGCCGGGCGCTGCGCGTCAAGGGCCGTGGCGTCCAGACGGCCAAGGCGACCGGCGACCTGCTCGTCACCGTGCAGGTGGCCGTGCCGCAGAAGCTCAGCAGAAAGGCCAAGCAGGCGCTCGAGACCTTCGCCGCCGAGAACGACGGCGAGGACGTGCGCGCGGGCCTGGCCGCGCGGGCGGCAGAATGACGCCGGTGCGGTGAGGCATATGCCCCACCGCACCGCATTCGGTAACCTGCCCGCACGCCAACGCACAAAAGAGACCTCGGAGGAGCACATGGTCGACGACGACACGCCCGTGCTCACCGTGTCCAAGGCCGCGGAGCTCGCGGGCATGCACCCGCAGACGCTGCGCCAGTACGACCGCCTCGGACTGGTGGTCCCCCGGCGCACCCGCGGCCGCGGCCGCCGCTACTCGCGCCGCGACGTCGCGCGCCTGCTCCAGGTGCAGCGCCTCGCCCAGGGCGAGGGCATCAATCTCGCCGGGATCAAACGCATCCTCGACCTGGAGGCGCACGTCTCCGTGCTCGAGGAACGCCTCGGTGACCTGCTCATGCGGGTCCAGGAGGAGGGGCGTGTCTTCGCCGCCGGGCCCGCCGCGGGCGACGTCGTGGTGGTCCAGCGCGGACAGCGGGTGCGGAGCGCCGCCATGCGCGTGGACCTGGAGCACCGCGCCGGCGGCGGGGGAGCCGTGGTGCTCTGGCGCCCGGCCCCGCGCCGCGAGGAGTAGCCACGCCCGTGGCCCCCCGCGCCATTTCAGCAATGCAATTCTTTCCTTAATCGTGAATGCCGCCGGAGTGTAGGTAAGGCATTCCTCAGCTCTGTGCGATCTGTCATTCAGGAATACGATCGACGCATTCCGCAGGAGTGACGCACGGAGCGAGGAGAGTTGCCATGAGCACACTGATGGAAATGCCCGAGGTCGTGGAGTGCTCGATCGACGGCTGCGGCTACAACCACGACCACGGCTGCCACGCCGGCGCCGTCACCATCGCGGGCCACGCGGGTGACGCCTCGTGCGCCACGTTCATCCCGCTCAGCACCAAGGGCGGCCTGGAGAAGGTCATCGCGCACGTGGGCGCCTGCCAGCGCGAGGAATGCACCCACAACGACAACCTGGAGTGCAACGCGGCGTCGATCCGCGTGGGCTCCGGCCCCGAGGACCCGGGCCACGCCGACTGCCTCACCTTCGAGCAGGCCTGAGCACGCGAGCCGGGGCGCGTCGTCGCGCCCCGGCTCGCTGCTGGATCGTGGTGTCGAAGTGCTCCGGCGCTCAGCGTGCCAGGTGGTCCAGCAGGAGCAGCGCGTCCGCGTGCGTCCCGGGCAGGCGCTCGACCCAGACCCGCGTGGGCCGGCGCACCTCCGTGGCCAGACCGAGCACCTCGGCGTTGCGCTCCACGACGCGGCGCAGCGACTGGCCGAGCTCCGCCGTCGTCGGGCCCCGCTCGCAGAGCACCACGAACGTGCCGTCGCCGACGGCGGCCATCGGGTGGCCCTCGCCGAACACCTGGTGCAGGGTGCGGCCGATCGCGGCGGAGCGGGCGAGCCGCTGCCACGTGTCGAGGCTGTCCAGGCCGACGTCGAGCACCAGCAGGCAGTGGGTCTCCCCGGCCGTGGCGCCGGTCCGCTGCGCGGTGCCGTAGGTCTCGCGCAGTCGCTCGCCCAGGTACTCACCCGTGGGCAGGCCGGTCGAGGGGTCGTGCGTGGCGATCTGGTACGGAACGCGCTCACGCTCCCCGACCCAGCCGATCGCGGCGGCCCGCAGGGCGCCGACGTCGGTGGGGCGCCCGAAGGCGGCGTAGAGGCAGGCGACGTCGTCCAGTGCCTCGGTGATCCCGGCTCCTACTCCGGCGCGCGCCGCACCGAGCCGTTCGGCGGGGGCGATTACGCCCCGGCCCTCGGCCAGTGCCTCTGCTAGCGCCTCAGCGGCGGGGTGCTCCCAGTCGTTCGGCCGGATCCAAACCGACGCCAGACTCGTAGCTCGCCACCGCTCGCGCAGGTCGTGCACACGCACCCGCGCCTCCTGCTGTGCCTCGCTCATGATGATGGGACCCTCACGGGGATACATCATGACGCACCTTCAGGGGCGGTGTACCGGACTTCACCCGGTCGTCACCCAGAAATGTGGAATTCCACCCCCTAAATCGTCCACTTGGCTCTATAGTCTTGGCTGAACGGCGACAGTCAACCGCACCGCGACCACCGCGAGAGTCTGGGTAGACGTGAGGCAAGTCGAGAGCAGCACCGGCGAAACGCCTAGCGACGCGGAACTGATCCTGCAGGTCAGGTCAGGTGACCGCGATGCTTTTGGCGTGCTCTACGAGCGCCACTCGGCGGCCGCTCGGGCCCTCGCCCGGCAGTACGTCCCGGCCGCGGACGCGGAGGACGTCGTGGCCGACGCCTTCAGCAAGCTGTTCGAGATGCTGCGCCGCGGGGTCGGTCCCGACGCCGGCTTCCGCCCCTACCTGTACACGATGGTCCGCCACCGGTCGTTCGACGTGTCGCGCGGTGCCGCGCGCACGCGCCCCAGCACCGACGACGAGATCGAGTCCGTGCTCGGCCGGGTGGCCTCCAAGGACGACCCCGCGCTCGAGGGCTTCGAGCGCAGCGTGATCGCCAAGGCCTACGTCGACCTGCCGGAGCGCTGGCGCGAGGTGCTCTGGTACGTACTCGTCGACGAGCTCAAGCCCGCCCAGGTCGCGCCGGTGCTGGGCCTGAGCCCGAACGGCGTGTCCGCCCTGCTCTACCGCGCCAAGGAGGCGCTGCGGGCGGGGTACCTGCAGCAGCACCTGAGCCACGCGCCGTCGGACACCTGCCGCACCGTCAACCCGCTGCTCGGCGGGTACGTGCGGGCGAGCCTGTCCAAGCGCGAGACCACGAAGATCGACGAGCACCTCTCGACCTGCGCCACCTGCAGCGCCCTGGTGCTCGAGCTGCACGACGTCGCGCACGGCATGAAGACCGTCATCGCCCCGCTGGTGCTCGGCGCCGGTGGCCTCGCGCTGGTCGGCGCGGGCGCCCCGATCGGTGGCCTGGTCATCGCGGGCGCGGCCAAGGCCGGTGCCGTCGCGGGCGGCGCGCAGACCGCCTCGACCGTGGGCGCGGCCTCGACCAGCTCGTTCTCCGGCGCGATGTCCACCGCCGTCTCCGGCACGGCGGGCGCAGTTGCGTCCGCCGCGGCCGCCGCCACGGGTGGGAGCGTGGCCGCCGGTGCGCTCGCCGTCGCCGCGGTCGGCCTGGTCGCGGCGCTGCAGATCACGGCGCCGCCCGAGGCGGAGACGTTCATCGACACCGTGATCGCCACGCACGACGGCCGGGAGCTGCCGGGCGGCGGCACGGAGGGCGTCCGGACCGACGACGACGGCGTGCGGCCCACCGACCTGGTGCCCAGCGCGGACACCGCCTACCTCACGGTGAGCTACGCCGACGCCGGCCAGCCGCTGGCCCCGCGCGAGTCCCAGAACCTGACGTTCACGGTCGAGAACACGGGCAAGGCCGCCGCCACGGGCGCGCAGATGAAGGTCACCCTGCCGGCCGGGCTCACCGCGACGAAGCCGGCCGGGTCCTTCGGCACGGGTGTCGGCAGCGGCCGCCTGATCTCCGCGACCGAGTCGACGACGGCGAGTGCGACGCCGACCCCGCAGGCCACGCCGACATCGGGCGGCACGCCCGAGACCAAGGCCGACGCCGACGCGTCGGTGGGCTCGCCCACCGGCGAGGTGCAGACCTCGCCGAGCGCCACGCCCAGCGGGTCAGCCACCGAGGGCGCTCAGCCCGCGGCCCCGGTCTCCTGCACGCCGACGGAGCAGACGAACGTGCTGCTCTGCCCGATCGGCGAGCTCGCGCCGGGCGCCGCGCGCACCGTGGTCACGGCCGTGCAGGCCAACGCCGGGGGCGACTACCCCGTGAGCGCCGAGGTCTGGGCCGACGGCCTCCAGGCGATGAGCGCGGACCTGCCGAGCCGCACCGTGGCCCCGTTCGGCCAGGAGCTGTCGGCGCAGACCACGGACGTCTCGCTCGCCAGCCCCGGTTCCGCCTCGCTGCCCATCTCCCTGGTCAGCACGGGCGACCGCCCGGTGACGGCCGGTGGCTGGGCGGTGGCCGTTTCGCTCCCCGCCGGCGTGCGGCCCGCGTCCGCGCAGTCCCAGCTCTCGTGCTCGGCCGGCGACATGCCGAACGCCTGGCTCTGCAAGCCGCTCGACGCCGCCTACGCGTCCTCCGTGTCGCTCGACCCGGGCGCGACCGTCGACGTGCCGCTGAACATCACCACCGCCACCGAGGCCGCGAAGTCGGCGCAGCCGGCCGAGCTCGGGGTGGTGAACGTCCGGCCGGTCCTCGACGGCGCCGCCCGCTCGTCCTCGGCGACGCTCGTCGCGACCTCGGCCTGGGCCAACGCCTCGGCGGGCGTGGGTACCGTCACCGCGTCCTGCTTCGCCGAGGGCGGCGTGGACAAGGCCGACGCCATGGTGACCGGCACCTACCGGAACACGACCGACCGCACGGTCCGGGTCACGCTGCAGGCGGCCGGGAACAGCGAGTCGAACGGCAAGGACGTCGCGCCGGGCGACTCCGTGGAGATCGCCGTGCACGACGGCATGCGCGTGCCGGCCGGCCAGGCCGTCTTCCTGCTGGCCACGTCGGTGGACGGCAACACGTACGAGACCCGCGTCGGCGCCGGTGACCACCGCGCGGCCGACTGCTACAAGCCCGCGTGGGACGTCGAGACGACCGCCGAGATCGCCAACGTGGGCGGCACGGTGGGCGTCCGGGCCACGGTCACCAACACGACGGACGAGTCGATGTTCGTCGTGATGTCGGTGCCCGTGGGCGACAGCTCGGTCACCTCGGTCAAGCGCCCGGTGGCGGCGGGCGGCACGGTGGACCTGTCGGTGGACACCAAGCGCTCGCACATGCCGGCGGGCGAGGCCACGTTCCACCTCACGCGCGAGGTGGCGGACGCCGACGGGGACCTGGCCGCCGACCCGATCGCCCCCGCCAGCAACCCGACCCAGAGCTTCGGGGCGGGGAGGATCGAGCCCGCCCTGGGCGACCGGACCCTGTCGGCGGGTGCCTGCGTGTTCGACGCCGAGAACGACCGCTCGGTGCAGACGTTCCAGGTCACCGCGGACAACACGGCCTCGACGCTGAACGTGCGGTTCCACGTCGGGGAGGTCACCCGCACCGTCGCTCCCGGAGTCACCGAGGTGATCGAGTTCCAGGTGCCCTGGGGCACCGACAGCCTGGACGTGGTCGCGGGCGCCCAGACGATCGCGCAGCTCGACGTCCGCTTCAAGTCCTGCGCCGAGGTCACCTGGCCGGCGAAGGACCAGCTCACCGTGACGACCGCGGCCGAGTGCGTCGGGCAGGACGTGCAGATCAAGGCGACGGTGGACAACCGGACCGGCCGGGACTGGACCGGGCTGCTGATCCACGACGGAACCGGTGAGCAGAGCCAGGAGCAGGCCGTCCCTGCCGGGGAGACGACGTTCGAGCTCACCCAGCAGCCGCTGTTCAGCCTCGACGGCAACGTCACGGTGCGGCTGACCCGCGTCGTGGAGGGCACGCCGTTCACCGTGGAGCAGTCGTTCGCCGTGCAGGGCAAGCAGTGCGTGCTGCCCGAGCAGCCGACCTGCGAGCCCGACCAGGGCGGGGAGGCCACGCCGGACGCCGAGCCGTCGGCGGGCACGGACCAGACGGCCGGCACGGACCAGACGAGCACCACCGAGCAGGCTGCCGAGACGGATCCGGCGGCCTACCGGAAGCTGGCCCCGTCCAACGCGCCCACGGCCAGCAACTGGCTGCGGTGGATGAAGCTCGACGGCCGGACCTGCGAGAGCCCGCCCTCGGCCTGACGCGCGGGCCGGGCACCAGGCCCGGCCCCGGACGTCAGACGATGCCGTACAGCCGGTCCCCGGCGTCGCCCAGGCCCGGCACGATGTAGGCCTTCTCGTTGAGGCGCTCGTCCACGGCCGCGACCACGACCGACAGGTTGGCGCGGTCGCCCACGTGCTCCTCCAGCAGGGCGATGCCCTCGGGGGCGGCCAGCAGGCAGACCGCGGTGACCTCGCGGGCGCCCCGCTCCAGCACGTAGTCGATCGCCGCGACCAGCGTGCCGCCCGTCGCCAGCATCGGGTCGATCAGGAACACGTGCCGGCCGGTCAGGTCGTCGGGCAGGCGGTTGGCGTACGTGACGGCCTTGAACGTCTCCTCGTCGCGCACGAGGCCGAGGAACCCGACCTCCGCCGTCGGCAGCAGGCGGCTCATGCCGTCCAGCATGCCCAGGCCGGCGCGCAGGATCGGCACCACGAGCGGCGGCGGTGACGCGAGACGGGTGCCGGTCATGGTGGTGATCGGCGTCTTCACCTCGTGCGGCTCGGTGGCGATCTCGCGGGTGGCCTCGTAGGCCAGGAGCGTGACCAGCTCGTCCACCAGCAGGCGGAAGGTGGGCGAGTCCGTGGTCTCGTCCCGCAGGACGGTCAGCTTGTGGGCCACCAGGGGGTGATCGACGACGTGAAGGCGCATGGGGGCAACGCTACCGGGCGGCCGTGCGCCCCGACGGTGCGGAGGCCCGGAAAGTCGCCAGTCCCACACTCCGCCGCGTTGTCAGATCCACAGGTCACTAGGGTGACCTGTGTGTCTGACACCGCAAGCCTGAGCGCCGCCGAGCGCCGCGCCCACTGGGAGCGGTGGATGGGCGTCGCGCTCGACGAGGCCCGCCACGCCCTCGACACCGGCGACGTGCCGGTCGGTGCCCTGGTGCTCGACGACGCGGGCCAGGTGATCGGCGTCGGGCACAACGAGCGGGAGGCGACCGGGGACCCGACCGCGCACGCCGAGGTGCTCGCGATGCGGGCCGCGGCAGCGGCCCGCGGCGAGTGGCGACTGACCGGCTGCACCCTCGTGGTGACCCTGGAACCCTGTCCCATGTGCGCGGGGGCCCTGGTGCAGTCCCGGGTGCGGCGGCTGGTCCTGGGCGCGTGGGACCCCAAGGCGGGGGCCACCGGATCGGTCTGGGACCTGGTGCGCGACCAGCGCGCGCTGCACGAGGTCGAGGTCCTCGGCGGGTTTCGCGAGGACGAGTGCGGCGCGCTGCTCCGCGCGTTCTTCGAGGCCCGGCGCGGCTGAGCGCCCGGGTCAGACCTGCGGCAGGGCCGCGTGCAGCTGGTCGAGCAGCGTGCGCAGCCGGAGCAGGTAGAGCCGCTCGTTGGCCAGGCTGGACATGTTCGCGACGGCGTCCGGCCGGTCCTGGTACTTGACGATCATGAGCTCGAACTCGGTGAGGTCCCGGCGCCAGTTGTACCCCTGGACCCGCTCCCGCCAGCGGTGCAGCTTCTCGACGAGCGCGCTGTCCGGCGCCCGGCTGAGCACGCCGGACGCGAGCGCGACGTCGACCGCCGAGAGCGCGAGCCGGGGGCTCACCGAGAGGGCCCGGTCGCCGCCGGTCCGCAGCCCGGCAAGCCGGCGCTCCACGATCACGCGATTCTGCCGCAGCTCGAAGATCACCGAGGCGACCAGCTCCGAGCGGCGCTCCGTCTCGGCGTTCTGCCGCTCCACGACGAGGCCGGTGACGCCCGCCAGCAGGGTCAGCGAGTTGACCCACGGCTCCCACTCGGGGCCGATGCCGAGGATCCACAGGATGCCCAGCACGAACGCGACCGCCAGCAGGGTGTAGGTCACGGCGGCGACCGTCACGCGCCGTCGTCGGGCCCAGCGCCGGTCCGACCATGCCCCCGCGACCCGCCGCCGCGCGAGGCGCACTCGCGCCCGGACCGCTTGTGCCGCCCGGGTCACTTCCATACGTCGAACGCGGGCAGGCTCGTCGGCGCGTTCTCGTCGGGCGCCAGGAGGCGCAGCTCGAGCCCGAACGGGTTCTGCCGCCGCGTGTACCGGAAGCGTTCCCGCTGCACGTGGGTGGTCCGCAGGCCGGCATCGGTGACCAGCTTGTCGATCCGCTCGGTCGTGTACTTGCGCGTCGTGTACAGGCGGATCGTGTCCAGCGGCTTGAGGTGCACGGGCCGGCTGCCGGGGATGGCCATGCGGAGCGTCTCGCTGCCGACGTTCTGCCAGAACACCTTCAGCAGGATGCTCTCGTCGTCGACCGCCCCGGTGAACCGGACCTGCTCCAGGTCGATCTTGAGGTCGGTGTTGTAGCGGACGGCGCTCGCCACGAACTCCACGAACCCGCGGGTCTGACGGTACTCGGCCTCGGCGGCGTGGACGGCGTCCGCGGCCAGGCTCTCCGTGGTGGCGAACTCGACGAGCATCCGGTCCTGCGGGCGCAGCACCCTGGCGATGCCGTCGAGGAACTCCGAGTCGTCGTCGAAGTTGGCGACCGTGTTGCCCACGAGCGAGAAGAGGATCGCCTCGTCACCGACCAGACGGTCGAGGAACTGCTTGAGCTCCTCCAGGTTGCCGTCCAGCGACAGGTCGATCTGCAGGCCCAGTGACCGGTCCAGCGGGAAGTGCGCGTCGCGGACGGCGGTGCGCGACCCGGTCCGGAGCATCTCGGCGCTCATGTCGACGGGCACGTAGAGCATCTGTGGGTTGGCCTGGTGCATCGTCTCCAGGAACATGCCGTCCTTGGCCCCGGTGCCGACGCCGAGGCTCACCAGGTGCACACACTCGTCCGTGACCAGCGGCGAGATGCTGCGCCACTGCCGGCGGAACATCTCGGTGCCGACCTTGATCACCATGTACGTCGGGTCGTTGGAGGCGTTGAACCAGGCGATCGTCGGGCCGATGCCCCAGTAGGCGTACCCGGACGGGACGCGCTTGCCGTCGCCGGACGTCGAGTGGCCGTCGTCGAGGTACTGGGCCAGGGTCGCGAGCTTGTCCGACTGGTCCTCGCCGACCAGGGTCACGGACCAGGCGAAGTCGTCGCCCGCGAGGGTGCTGTCGATCCTTGAAATCGCTGAGTCGCCCACGCGGTCCCCTCATGCTCCGGTGCAAAGAGACCCCAGGCTAGCGGCCCGCACGGCCGTGCGAAATGAAACACACCTCGGGTGCGGCGGGCCGCCGTCGGCATACCCTCGTAAGCGTGTTCCCTCAAGCTCGCCCCACCACGTGGGAGCCCCAGCGCGTCGAGGTCGCCCGCACCACCGTGGACGACGCCGTGGACGTGCTCTCGGGCCTCCGGTTCACCGCACTGACGGGCGCCGGGATCTCTACCGACTCCGGCATCCCCGACTACCGCGGCCCCGACTCCCCGCCGCGCAACCCGATGACGTACCAGCAGTTCGTGGGCGACGAGGAGTTCCGCCGGCACTACTGGGCGCGCAACCACGTGGGCTGGCAGCACGTGGACCGCACCGCGCCGAACGCCGGGCACCGCGCGCTCGTCGAGCTCGAGGAGCGCGCGCTGCTGACCGGGATCATCACGCAGAACGTGGACCTGCTGCACGAGGACGCGGGCTCCCGCAACGTCATCGACCTGCACGGACGCTACGACCGCGTGATCTGCCTGACCTGCGGCCGGGTGATCTCCCGGACCCACCTCGCCGAGCGGCTCACCGAGCTCAACCCCGGCTTCCTGGAGTCCGTGGGCGACGTCGCGGACATCGAGATCGCGCCCGACGCCGACGCCGTCATCGAGTCGACCGCGCACTTCAGGCCGGCGCCCTGCGAGTTCTGCGGGGGCGTGCTCAAGCCGGAGATCGTCTACTTCGGCGAGAACGTGCCGCGCGAGCGGGTGGAGCGGGCGTTCGCGCTGGTCGACTCCGCCGACGCGATGCTCGTCGCCGGCTCGTCCCTGACGGTGATGAGCGGGCTCCGGTTCGTGCGGCACGCGGCGGAGGCGGGCAAGCCGGTCGTGATCGTCAACCGCGGCATCACCCGCGGCGACAAGTACGCGACCGTCAAGATCGACTCGGGCACGAGCGACGTCCTGACCGAGCTGGTCCGCCGCCTCCCGCCCCCGGCCGAGCGCTAGCGGGTGGTGAGGTCCGTGATGCCGTCGTGGCCCGTGGGGGAGAGCGTCAGCACGCGGTTGCCCGGGTGCAGCCGCGAGTCCCCGCGGTAGAGCTCGGCGAGCTGGTCGGCCGCCTCACCGTCCCCGGCGTCGGCGGCCACGAGCAGGTAGGCGAGCTCGTCGGCGACGGCGTCGAACTCGGCGTCGGACATGTCCACGCCCGCCAGCCCCGCGTCCCGGACCCAGGTCGCCGCCTGGCCGCCCGCGGCCTCCTGGACGGAGGACGTGCCGAGCTGCGGTCCCCAGAAGTCCCAGAGCAGCAGCTCGTCGCGGTGCCGGTGCGCCACCTCGTACAGCACGTAGAAGCGCACGAAGTTCTTGCCGTGCAGGTACGGCACCTCCGTCGTCACGCCGTACGTCGCGGGGTCCACGGTCCCGGCGCGGATCGCCAGCCACGCCTCCGCCGCCGTCACGAACGGCGACTCCGGCCCGGTGGGCATGTCGTGCACGTCGAAGTCGAAGTCCTTCTGGTCGAGCTCGGAGTCGAACCGCACCCAGCGCTTCCCGTCCCAGCGTTCGCCCACCACGTGGTCGGCGTTCCAGTCCGGCACGAAGTAGCTGGCGAAGCCGATCCGGGACCGCGCCGGCACGTCGTGGGTACGCAGCACCCCGAGCGTCAGCAGCGTGTGGTCGCGGCAGCAGCCCGCGACCTGCTGCGCCTGCGTGCGCGGCCCGTCCAGCGGCGCGCGCAGCTCCGCGGCGTCCAGGATCGAGGCGAGCCAGCGCCGGTCGGGGTCGCTCTTCTGCTCGTCGGTCAGCGTCGGGCCATCGGCCCGGTAGTGCACGACGGCGGTGCAGGCGAACCGGTGCAGCTCCTCCGGATCGGTGCTCAGCTCGGTGAGGTATCCGGTGTGGTTTCCGGGGTTCGAGTACGGACTGTGGTCCGCGTAGTCGAAGAGTGTGGGCGCGGGCATCGGTGTCCTCCCTCGGCGGTGTCCGGAACACTACCCCGCACCCCCGGCGAAATCCCACCCCCTTTCTGGGGATTCCGCCGGGTGAGGTGCGTCAGCGCCCCGTGGTGGCCGGGGACTCGCCCGCCGTCGCGGTCGTGAGGTCCTCGCCGTCGGCCTGGACCGTGTACGTCTCGCCGCTCGTCACGTCCGGGGCGGCCAGGACGACCGACTGCGTGTCCTTGGTCAGCGTCACCTCGGCCACCGTCGTGCCCGATGCGTCGACCACGGTCAGCTCCGTGCCCGCGGCCAGGGTGTCGAAGGTCGCCGCGACCCAGCCCTCCGAGCCGTCGCCCGGCGTCTGCAGCATGCTCGACGTGCCGACGGCGAGCAGCGTGCCGCCGTCCACCGTGAGCGCGCCGGCGCTGTCGAGGGTGCCGTTGCCGCCGTCGGACGGGCCGAAGACAGTCACGTCGCCGCCCGAGACCGTCAGCGTGCCGTTCGAGTCGAGGCCGTCGCCGCCGGCGTCGACCGTCACGTCGCCGCCCGTGATCACCAGCGAGAAGTCCCCGGCCGCCTCGCCCGGCATGCCGCCGCCCCCGCCGCCCTGCGGCGGCTCGCCCTCCGGCATGGTGCCCGACGCCGGCGGCTCGCCTCCCTCGGGCATCTCGCCGTCGGCAGGAGGCTCGGGGGCGGCGTCCGCGGCCTGGTCGGACGTCGCGGTGTCGTCGGCCGTCGCGGTCTCGCCCGTAGTGGTCTCCGTCGTCGTGCTCGTGCCGCCGGCGGCGTTGAAGCCGTCGTCGGACGAGGTGACGTCCACTGTGCCGCTCGCGACCAGGATGTGCGCGCCCTCGATGCCCTCGACCGACTCGGTGACGGTGACCGTGGCGCCGTCGATCACGAGGTCGCTCTCTGCGTGCACGCCGTCGTCCCCGGCCGCGACGGTCACGGCGCCGCCCAGCAGGGCCGCGTAGCCGACGGTCTCGCCGTCGTCGTTCGTGCCGTCCTCGTTGTCGGCCTTCAGGCCGTCGTCCGCGGCGTCCACGTCGAGGGTGCCGTCGGTGACGACCAGGAAGTCCTTGCCGCGGACGCCGTCGTCCACCGCGGTGACGGTGATGTCGCCGCCCGCGATCACGAGGCCGTCCTTGGAGGCGATGCCGTCGTTCGAGCGGCCGGTGACCGCCAGCGACCCGGTGCCCGAGACGACCATCGAGTCGGCCGAGAAGAGGGCGGCGTTGGGGGCGTCGTCGCTGGTGTCGGTGTAGGTCTCGGCGTCGGTCAGGCTGTTGGACGATCCGTCCGCGAGCACCACGGAGACGTCGTCGGCCTGCGTGACGGCGATCGCGGAGCCGGTCGAGCTGGTGATGTCGGCGCCGTCGAGCACGAGCCGCACCAGGCCGTCCGCCTCGGACGTCACCACGATCTGGCCGTCGTCGAGCGTGCCGCTGATCCGGTAGGTGCCCGGCGCGGAGATGGTCACGGTGGAGCCGTCGGCGGTGGCGCCGTCGCCCGAGACGGTGGCGCTGTCGCCGTCCAGCGAGACCTCGGTCTCGTCGGCGGTGTCCCAGGTCTCGTCGGCGAGGGCCGCGAGCTCGGTGTAGTCCTCGTTGTCGGCCAGCGCGTCGTCGACCGTGGTCGCGACCTCGGAGATGGTCGTCGTGCTTGTCGTGCCGGTGCCGCTCGTGGAGTCGGCGGCGGCCGTGCTGCACCCGGCGAGAGCGCCGAGCACCAGGGCGCCGGAGATCGCGGCGGTCAGGAAGGGGCGGGGTCGGCGGATCGTCATGCGGAGGTCCTCTCGCTGGTCAGGCTGTGGGTATCGGGGGTGGGCAGGCTCCCGGTGAGCCGACGGCGGACGAGGCGCCGCCAGGGCATGTCCGGCAGGTCGGGGCGCAGCACGGCGAGCCCGGTGGCGTACTTGGAGATGCGGTCGGGGCGGTGGCCGGCGCGCCAGAGCAGGCGGTCGACGGACGACGGCCCCGAGCCGGCGGCGGTCTTGGTCTCGACCACCACGAGGTCGCCGATCGCGGCCGTGCGGCTTCCGGCGGGCGTGTCGGGCGCGCCGGGCGCGGCGTCGCAGGGGCCCAGCAGGTCCCAGACGAGGCCGGTGTCGAGGGTCACGCGGGCGTCGTCGAGCAGCAGGGTGGTGCGGTCGTACCGCGACCGGAGGGTCGGGGTGAGCACCGGCGCCGACGGCGCCCCGGCGTCGGCCAGCCGGTCCGAGACGAAGGCGCGGGCGACGCCGAGGTGGTCGGCGTCGTCGTGCGGCTGCCGCTCCTTGACCGTGGTGCCGCGACCCGCGCGGGTCTTCACCTCGACGAAGCACGACCCGGTGTCGACGTAGGTCCGCGTGCGGACCTTGAACCGCCGACGGCGGCGCGTCGCCGCCAGGCGGTACGCGTCCAGGCCCGGGGTGTCGAAGTAGGTGGAGTCGTAGGCGAACGAGCGGGACCCGTCGATCTCCAGGACCCGGGCCGGGGGCAGTTCCGCGAGCAGGCGGTCCAGCTCGTCCGGGGTCAGCACGTACTTGCGGTCGCGGCGGGTCTGGAGGGCGGCGACGTCGTTCAGCTCGTCGAGCGTCACGGGGGCGAGGCCGGCGATCATCGGGCCGCCGCCAGCTCCGGGCGGCCGCCGGTGACCGTTCCGTCGTGCAGGGTGGTGGGGGCGCCGGTGCCGTCGTCGACGACGATCGGCAGGCGGCGCGCCTCCGAGTAGCGGACGTCCACCCAGGTGGAGTCGTTCACGAGGTCCAGGCGCTGCACCGACAGGGCGTGCACGCGGGCCCCCAGGAGCTGCTCCAGGTAGGCGATCAGTTCCGTCTGGTCGGGGATCGCGCGGTCGAGCACGACGAGCTCGCTGTGGTGCCGTGCGAACAGGCGGGGGTGGTCGGCCAGGGCCATGACCAGGAGGATCAGGCCGCTGCCCGCGAGGCCGAGCAAGCCGGCGCTCGTCCCCAGCCCGCCCAGCAGGCCGAGCGCGAGCGACGCGAAGTAGTAGGCGACCTCGTGCTGCGACAGTTCCGTGGAGCGCAGCCGGATGATCGACAGCACACCGAACAGGCCGAGCCCTAGGCCGGCGGCGACGGCGCTCGCGGACAGCGTCGCGGAGACCGCGAGCACGCCGACGTTGACGCCGAGGAAGGCGACGACGAGGTCGCGCCGGCGGTGCCGCGGGAAGTACAGCGCGAAGGTCAGGATGGTGACGGCGACGAGGTCGACCGCGTAGAGCATGAGCTGGTTCATCGGGTCTCCGAGGTTTGCGAGGTGATGAACACCAGGCAAACGCACGGGTCCAGCCGCTCCCTGTGACACGGCTGGAACCCGCCTGTGGCTCTCTGTGCGGTTGCTGGGAGCGGGGTCGGAGCAGGGTTTCTGGGTGGGTCCGGCGGGGGGCCGGGGGCCCGGATCGCCTCGTCGGAGAACCGATTCGTGGAACCGGGCTCCGACCGGGTATCCTCCTACGGTCTGCTGCTGATGCGGCGGGCGAAGGTAGCGTGTCCGAGCGGCCTAAGGAGCACGCCTCGAAAGCGTGTGTGGGTGAAAGTCCACCGTGGGTTCAAATCCCACCGCTACCGCACCCAGAGTGACGAACGAGCCCCTGACCCATGTGGTCAGGGGCTCGTTCGTTGTTGTGCGTTGTGCGCAGCCAGGTCGGCAGTTCGTAGTTCGGGTCGGCAGTTTGCATCGAGGTCGGCACAGGCCTGTGC
>NZ_JBHVEG010000149.1:0-15518 GCF_042802395.1 Promicromonospora sp. NPDC057488 | reverse complement strand
GTCCACCTGTGGACGGCCACGTCGTCAGTGTCGGTGGTGGCGTCTATCGTTGCGGGGGTGAGCACCGCCCTCTACCGCCGCTACCGGCCCGAGACGTTCGCCGAGGTGATCGGCCAGGACCACGTCACGGGCCCCCTCATGCAGGCCCTGCGCAGCGGACGGGTGAACCACGCCTATCTGTTCAGCGGCCCGCGTGGCTGCGGCAAGACGACGTCGGCCCGGATCCTCGCGCGCACGCTGAACTGCGCGAAGAACACGCCCGAGTCGCCCATCGACACCCCGTGCGGCGAGTGCCCCTCGTGCGTCGAGCTGGCGCGCGGCGGCCCCGGGTCGCTCGACGTGGTCGAGATCGACGCCGCCTCCCACAACGGTGTGGACGACGCGCGTGACCTGCGCGAGCGCGCCACGTTCGCCCCGGCCCGCGACCGCTACAAGATCTTCATCCTCGACGAGGCGCACATGGTGACGCCGCAGGGCTTCAACGCGCTGCTCAAGATCGTCGAGGAGCCCCCGGCCCACATCAAGTTCATCTTCGCGACCACGGAGCCGGACAAGGTGATCGGCACCATCCGGTCGCGCACGCACCACTACCCGTTCCGGCTCGTTCCGCCGGACGTGCTGTCGCCCTACCTGGAGCACCTCTGCGGCGCCGAGGGCATCGAGGTGGGCGGGGGAGTGCTCCCGCTGGTCACCCGTGCGGGCGGCGGCTCGGTGCGTGACTCACTGTCCGTGATGGACCAGCTCATCGCGGGCGCCACGGGCGGCGTCGTCGACTACGACCTCGCGGTCGGCCTGCTCGGCTTTACCCACGCCACCCTGCTGGACGACGTCGTCGACGCGCTCGCCGCGCGCGACGGCGGCTCGATCTTCCGGGTCGTGGACCAGATCATCGCCACGGGGCACGAGCCGCGCCGGTTCGTCGAGGACGTCCTGGAGCGCCTGCGCGACCTCATCGTCATCGCGGTCTCGGGCGACGCCGCCGACGCCGTGCTGCGCGCCATCCCCAGCGACCAGCTCGAACGGATGCGGGCCCAGGCCGGCCGGCTCGGCGTGGCCGAGCTCTCCCGGGCTGCGGACCTCGTGAACGTGGCCCTCACCGAGATGACGGGCGCCACCTCGCCGCGCCTGCACCTCGAGCTCCTGTGCGCCCGCCTGCTCCTCCCCGGTGCCGACGACGGCGCCGCGGGCCTCGCCGCCCGCATCGACCGGCTCGAACGGGGCGGCATCGTGGCGTCGGGTGCGCCGGCCCCGGCCGGCCCGGGTGGTGCCGGCGTGCCCGCTCGCGGTGGTGCGGCCGACGACGTCGTCCCGGCCCAGGACCCGGCGGCCGTCGGGCTCGCCGGTGCCGCCGCCGCACGGGCGGTGCTCGACGCGCGCAAGAAGCAAGGGTCGCCGGGCCGGGGCCAGGGGGCGGCCGAGCCCGCTCGACCGGCGGCTACGCCATCTCCCGCCCCGGAGCCTGCTCCCGCCCAGGCACAGGAGCCCGCTCCTGCTGCGACCCCGGAGCCGACGGCGCCGGAGCGCGCGGCGCCGGAGCCCGCGGCGGCCACGCCCCCGCCGGCGGAGCGCGAGCCTGCCGCGACGGAGGCGGCGCCAGGACCCACGACGCCCGAACCCGCCGCAGCCCAGACTGCTCCGGCACCCGCCGCGGCCCAGACCGCACCGTCCTCGGGCGCGGAGCCGGAGGTCACCACCGAGACCGTCCGCCGGCGCTGGCAGGAGGTGCTCGGCGCCCTCGCCGCCGCCCGGGTGACGTGGTCGCTCGTCGGCCCGAACGCGCAGGTCGCGGCCCTGGAGGGCGGCACCCTGAAGCTCGGTTTCGGCGCGCCTGGCCTGGCCCGCGCCTTCTCCAACGCGCGGCACACGAGCGCCGTCGAGGAGGCGGTCTACCAGACCCTCGGCATCCGGGTGCGCGTCGAGGCGACGCTCGACGAGGGCCCGTCGGGTGGCGGCGGCCCGTCCGGCGGCGGTCCCTCGGGCGGCGCCCCGGGCCCCGCGCCGTCCTCGGGCGAACCGCGCGGCGAGGCCCCGGCCCCGGCCCCTGCCGCGGCTCCAATCGCGGCTCCGGAGCCGGACTGGCCCGATGTCCCCGCCCCGGGCGGCGGCGCCGTCACGGTCTCGGCACCCGCGACCGCCACCGTCTCGGCGGCGAACGCCTCGGTCCCGGGACCGGTCGTGGCACAGGGGAGCGTCGCGGTCGCCGAGCGGCCCCAGCCGTCCCGTCCCGAGCCCTCGCGTCCCGAGCCGTCCCGTCCCGAGCCGGCCCGCTCGCCGTCCGCGGCCAGCGCGGCCGACCAGGCCTGGCTCGCGGGCGCCAGTGCGACCGAGCCGCCCGCGGACTACGACATGCCGGAGCCCGAGCCGGTCTACGAGGACTCCGCCCCGGCGGGCCGCCCCGCCCAGCCCGCGGCCGCGCCCACCTCACCTGCGGCGCGGACCGCCCCTCTGGCCCAGTCCGCACCCCCGGCCCAGTCCGCTCCGGTGACGGGCGCCGGCAGCGCCCGGGAGGCCCTTCGGCAGGCGGCCGAGCGTCGTGCCCGTGCCGCTGCCGCCGGCGGCACGCAGTCGGCTCCCCGCGCCCCGCAGCCCGCGGACAACGGACCGGCGTCGGGTGACGGGCAGGACTACTACGACGAGCCGTCCGACGACGACCCGGACATCGTCACCGGGGGACTGGCGGGCGTGTCGCTCGTGGTGCAGGTGCTGGGTGGCACGGTGATCGACGAGATCGTGGAGCAGTCATGAGCGGGAACGGGGAGAGCATGAGCGGATCGGACGGTCGGACGACGCTGCGGATCGTCGCGGCGGTCGTGGAGCGTGCCGACGGGCGGCACCTGCTGGTCCGCAAGCGCGGAACCCAGGCGTTCATGCAGGTGGGCGGCAAGATCGAGCCCGGCGAGGAGCCGCTGGCGGCGCTGCTGCGCGAGTTCGAGGAGGAGGTCGGGGTCCGGCTCGATCCGGCCGACATCGAGAGCATCGGGCGGTTCGGTGCACCCGCCGCGAACGAGCCCGACCACGTGGTCGACGCGTACGCCTACCGGGTGCGGCTGCGCGACGGTGAGCAGATCGCCGTCCAGGCGGAGCTCGAGGAGCTCGTCTGGATTGACCCCGCGGACCCGGTCGCGAGCTACCCGCTCGCGCCGCTGTCGCGCGACCTGCTGACCGCGGCCGGGCACTGAGCCCCGGCTGTCAGCCCTCTGCCTGCTGCGCCCGGTACCGGGCCACCTTCTCGGCGCGTTCGCGCTCCAGCCTGCGCCGCGGATCGCGGTCCTCGGACTGCTCGGCCGGGCCCGCCACGTGCAGCAGCAGCCAGTTGAGCCGCCACAGCACGCGGTAGCCCAGGGTCAGACCGTCGCGGTTGCGCATGCCCTGCCTCCATTTGGTTGGTGTACCAATAGTTTGCACACCAACTGTTAGCCTGGTCAAGAACGAGCCCGGTCACGAGCCGAGAGGAGCCGCATGACCGCCACGTCCCACGCCGACGTCGCGCCCGACCCCGAGGACCTCCTGGCCCTCGACCGTCAGGTGTGCTTCGCCCTCGCCGTCGCCTCGCGCAGCGTCATCGCGCTCTACCGGCCGCTGCTCGAGCCGATGGGCATCACGCACCCGCAGTACCTGGTCATGCTCGCCCTGTGGGAGCAGTCGCCGCTCTCGGTCAAGCAGCTCAGCGGGCTGCTGCAGCTCGACCCCGGCACCCTCTCCCCGCTGCTCAAGCGCCTCGAGGCGATCGGCTACGTGACGCGTCGCCGCGATCCCCGCGACGAGCGCGCCCTGGCGGTGGAGCTCACCGAGGAGGGGCGCGCCCTGCGCGAGCAGGCCCTGCGCGTGCCGCCCGCGATCATGGAGCGCCTGGGCATGTCCGCCGAGGAGCTCGGCCTGCTCCACCGCAGCCTCACCCGCGTCATCGCGGCGGCCGCCCCGTGAGCCGCGGGCGCCTGCACCACGTCGAGCTCTGGGTGCCGTCCCTCGCGCGCGCCGAGGAGTCCTGGGGCTGGCTCCTGACGACGCTCGGCTACGCCGAGCACCAGCGCTGGTCGGCCGGCGTGAGCTGGATCCTCGACGACACCTACGTCGTCGTCGAGCAGAGCCCTGCGATGGGGTCCGGTGCGCACGACCGCCTCGCGCCGGGGCTGAACCACCTCGCGTTCCACGGGGGCACGCCCGCCGAGGTGGACCGGCTGACCGGGGCCGCGCCCGCGCACGGCTGGTCGCTCATGTTCGCCGACCGGCACCCGCACGCCGGCGGGCCCGACCACTACGCGGCCTACCTGGAGAACGAGGACGGCTTCGAGGTCGAGGTCGTCGCTAGCTGACCCGTTCGCCGGCCGGGACGTCGGAGGTGAGCGGACGGACCGCCAGGAGCATCGTCATCCACAGCATGGTGAACGGGATCACCGTGACGTTCTTGATCGCGAGCTCCCATGCCAGCCAGGTCTCCCGGTCGATGCCGCCGACGCGCCCGGCGAGCGCGTCGGGGATCACCTTGAAGACGACGAGGAACAGCGCCAGCAGGCCCATGGTCGCCAGGACCGTCGGCCAGTTCCGCGTGTTCCACGCCGACCAGCGCGCCCCGGCATCCTGCCAGGTGGTGCCGCGCAGGAGGGTGGCCGCCGCCCAGGCGACGAAGGCGATGCGAGCGACCGCCGTGAAGATCTCGCCGCCCGCGCCGCCGGCCCAGTCGGCGGTGCCGCTCACCGAGAGGAAGCGTTGCGCCGAGGCGAGCGCGCCGAAGGCGAGCACGACCAGGTAGTGGCGGGCGAAGAACCGCCAGGTCTCGGCGAGGATCGCGACTGCTCCGGACATGATGGACTCCGTTCGTTCGACTGAATGATTTAGTAAACTAAACCATATCGTGGAGTGCACAATGGGTTCATGTCAACACCCGCTGATCCCGGGGCGCGGCTCGGCGCCGAGCTGAGCGACGCCGTCGTGATGTTCCACGAGGCGCTCGGCGCCCTGATGGGCCTCTCCGCCGCGGACAACAAGGCGCTCGGCGTCATCCGCCGGGAGGGCCCCATGTCGGCGCGTGAGCTCGCCAACCGGACGGGCCTCACCGCGGGCGCGGTCACGGGCCTCGTGGACCGCCTGGAGCACGCCGGCTACGCCCGGCGCACCCGCCACGAGACGGACCGGCGACGGCTCGTGATCGAGGCCACCGCACCGGCATCGCCCCAGGTCAAGGCGGCTGTGACCGAGATGGCGCAGGCCATGGGCCGGGTGACCGAGCAGTTCTCCCAGGACGAGCTGCTGGTCGTGGCGCGGTGGGTGGAGCTCACCACGGCGACCATGAAGGAGCAGGCGGTCCGCACCGCCGCCCGGACCGCCTGACCGGTCCTGCGCGAGCTGTGTCAGTGGCTCCTGGCACACTTCCGGGCATGTCCCACGACGTCACGCTCCGGCCTGCCTCCGCCCGC
This sequence comes from Promicromonospora sp. NPDC057488, assembly GCF_042802395.1. Lineage (NCBI taxonomy): Bacteria > Bacillati > Actinomycetota > Actinomycetes > Micrococcales > Promicromonosporaceae > Promicromonospora > Promicromonospora sp. NPDC057488. Next base: position 10,104 of record NZ_JBHVEG010000149.1, on the reverse strand, counting down.
TCCGTCGACGAGCTCCGGGCGCTCGTCGACGCCGGCGCGACGCCCAGGTACCTGCACTTCTGGGGGCACCAGCCCGAGGCGGACGGCGCCGTCGGCCGGGGCAGCCTGAGCCAGTGGTTCGAGGCGCCGTTCACCGTGGACGGCGTGCACTACCGCACGGCCGAGCACTGGATGATGGCGCAGAAGGCCCGGCTGTTCGGCGACCCGGAGGCCGAGCGCGCCGCGGTCGACGCGCCGAACCCGGCGCTGGCGAAGGCCGCCGGCCGCACGGTCCGCGACTTCGACGACGAGGTCTGGGTGCGGGAGCGGTTCGAGATCGTGGTGCGGGGCAACGAGCACAAGTTCGCGTCCCGGCCCGAGCTGCGCGACTACCTGCTGCGCACCGGCTCCCGGGTGCTGGTCGAGGCCAGCCCGCGCGACCGGGTGTGGGGCATCGGGATGGGCGCCCGGAACGAGAACGCGGAGCGCCCCGCCGCGTGGCGCGGGCTCAACCTGCTGGGCTTCGCCCTGATGGAGGCCAGGGAGCGGCTGCGGGGCTGAGCCGGGCCCGGCGAGCGAAATCAGGACGACTCCGTGGTCGCCCGGACGCTAGCTTCCGGAGATGCGGAGCATCCCTGACTCGATGGACCCGGAAGTCGTCCGGGCCATCGACGCGCGCCTTGACCGGGTCGAGCAGGAGTACGACGTGCGGGTGCTCTGGGCGATCGAGAGCGGCAGCCGCGCCTGGGGCTTCCCGTCGCCGGACTCGGACTACGACTGCCGGTTCCTGTACGTGCGCCGTGCCGACGACTACCTGGGCCTGCGCGCGCGGCGGGACGTGATCGAGACGCCGCTGGACAAGGTCTTCGACGTCAACGGCTGGGACGTGCGCAAGGCGCTCGGGCTGATGGTCAAGGGCAACGCCACGGTCGGGGAGTGGCTGCGCTCGCCGATCGTGTACCGGGGCGACGTCGCCGTGCGCGACGAGCTGCTGGCCCTGGCCGGCGACACGGTGGACCGGCGCGCACTGATGAACCACTACCTGCACGTCGGCCGGAGCAGCCTGGGCCTGTACGCGTCGACCGGGGTGGCCAAGAAGTTCCTCTACGCCCTGCGGCCGGCGGTCACGCTGCGCTGGATGCGCGTGCGGGACGGTGCGGCGACCCCGCCGATGGACCTCTCGACGCTCGTCGCGGGCTCCGCGGTGCCCGGCGACGTCCGGGCCGCCGTCGAAGAGCTGGTCCGCCACAAGTCGGCCACCCGGGAGATGGGCGCGATCGTGGTGCCGGAGGTGCTGCCGCGCTTCGTCGAGGCGGAGCTGGGCCTCGCCGAGACGGCGCTGGCGGAGCCCAGGCCGGCACGCGAGAGCCGCGAGAGCGCCTGGTCGCTCGCGGACGGTGCGTTCCGGCGGCTGGTCGACAGGCGCGAACCCGTGGGGTGAGAATGTCGCGTCGCCCAGCGAAAGGACGTGCTCCAGCATGTCGCGGATCCTGCCCCGCTCCACCCCCGAGGCCGAGGGAGTCGACCCCGCGGCGCTGCGGCGTCTCGTCGACCGCCTGGACGCGCTGGAGGACGTGCACAGCCTGATGGTGCTGCGCCACGGCCAGGTGATCGCCGAGTCCTGGTGGCACCCGCACACGGCTGACCGCCCGCACGTCATGTTCTCGGTGAGCAAGAGCTTCACGTCGACGGCGGTCGGCCTCGCGGTCCACGAGGGGCTGCTCGCCCTGGACGACAAGGTCGTCGACCTCCTGCCCGACGACGCCCCCGCCGACCCGGGCGAGCACCTGCGCGCCATGCGCGTGCGCGACCTGCTGACGATGACCACGGGCCGCAGTGCCTCCACGATGGCGGGCGCCGGCCGCACCATCTCGATGCCGGGCACGGGCTGGGCGCGCGCGATCCTGGCGCAGCCCCTCGAGCACGTGCCGGGCACGCACTTCGTCTACAACACGGGCGCGACCTACCTGCTGTCGGCGATCCTGCACCGGCTCACGGGCGAGCGGCTGCTCGACTACCTGACGCCGCGCCTGCTGGCGCCGCTCGGCATCACGCACGCCACCTGGGAGCAGGACCCGGACGGCATCGACGTGGGCGGGTTCGGGCTGTCGATCACCACCGAGGAGATGGCCGCGTTCGGGCAGCTCTACCTGCGGGGCGGCGTCTGGGAGGGGAGGCAGCTCGTCCCCGCGAAGTGGGTCGCGGCAGCGACCGCCGGGCAGGTGCCGAACGGCCCGCACGACTGGCCCGACTGGAACCAGGGCTACGGCTACCAGTTCTGGCAGTGCCGCCACGGCGCCTACCGGGCCGACGGCGCGTTCGGCCAGTACGTAATCGTCTGGCCGGAGCGGGACCTGGTCATCACGATGACCTCGGGCCTGCTGGACCTGCAGTCCGTGCTCGACGTCGTGTGGGAGACCCTGCTGCCGGACGACGTCTGGGCAGGCCCCACCGGGACCGAAGCCGAAGCCGAAGCCGAGACCGCCGCCCGCGAGACCGCCCTGCCGACGCCGGCGGGCGCGGCGTCGTCCCCGCTGGAGGAGTCCCTGCGGGGCGTGACCTACGAGCTGGAGGCGAATCCGCGGGGCCTGGGCACGCTGACCGTGGGCCGGGCCGCGGACGGCGGCACGGAGCTGACGTTCACGACGGCCGATGCGGACCAGCCCATCCGGTTCGGCCACGGCGAGTGGGTCCCGGGGAGCTGCGCGCTGCTGGGCGCACCGGCCGACGTCGCGGCCGCCGCGGCCTGGGCCGACGAGTCGACCCTGCGCGGCCGGATGATCTTCCTCGGCACCCCGTTCGAGTGGCGCCTGGAGCTGCGGTTCTCCGGCGACGACGTCACGGTAACGATCGACCAGAACGTGGCCTTCGGCGAGCGCGAGCTGCTGCGGGTCGCGGGCAAGGCGCGCCGCGACTGACCTCAGGCCGGGTCGGGCGGAGCGGGCCGGAACGCGACCAGCGGCAGCCGCCCGACCAGACGCCGCCGGTCCTCGTCGGTGCCGCGGTACTCGAACCCCGCGAACAGGGTGAGGGTGCGGCGCAGCGCCGGCCGCAGGATCCCGTACCGCCGCTCGTAGCCGGTCATGGCGTCGAACGCCTCGTCGGCCCCCAGGAACCGCACGGTCGCGCGGCGCGGCGCCCGCCCGAAACTGATCCGGGCGTCCTTGTTCGCGCGGAGGTTGCGCAGCCACTGGGCGTCCTCGCCGAACCCGGAGACCACGACGGCCTCGCCCGTCGCCGGGTCGTACCGGACCACCTCCAGCACCACGGTGTGCGCGGCGCCGGTCCGGCGTCCGACGTGCGTGAGCTGCAGGAACCGCCGGCCGAGCACGCGGCCCAGGCCGTGCCGGTACAGGGCGTTCGGTGCGGCGAACGTCCTGCGGAGCCAGGGGGACGGGGTGAGGGTCATGCTCCCCACGGTAGGTGACCTGCGACGTCATCCCCAGGTCGTACGCGCGGTTCATCCCGGGGCCTGACGGCCCGGGTCCGTGGGGCACGCTAGTGTCCCCGCATGACACCAGACGGTGGTATCCGCGCGCAGGGCGTGCGGCGTTCGTTCGGGCCGGTGCACGCTGTGGCCGACGTCGACCTGGTCGCCGCACCGGGCCGGGTCACCGCGCTCATCGGCCCCAACGGGTCGGGCAAGACGACCCTCCTGCTCATGCTCGCGGGGCTCCTGACGCCCGACGCGGGCACCATCAGCATCGCCGGGGCCGACCCGGTGACCCAGAACTACGCCGCGCGCTCGCGGACGGGCTGGATGCCGGACGTCTTCGGCACCTGGGACTCGCTGACCGCGCGCGAGGTGCTGACGACGGTCGCGGCGGCCTACCGGATCGACGCCGCGACGGGCCGCGCCCGCGCCGGCGAGCTGCTGGAGCTGGTCCACCTCTCCGAGTTCGCCGACCAGCCCGCGCACGTGCTGTCCCGCGGCCAGAAGCAGCGGCTGGGCCTGGCCCGGGCGCTGGTGCACGACCCCGACGTCCTGCTGCTCGACGAGCCCGCCTCCGGGCTGGACCCGCGCTCCCGCGTGGACCTGCGTGTGCTCGTGCGCCGGCTGGCCGCCGAGGGCAAGACGGTGCTGGTCTCCTCGCACGTGCTCACCGAGCTCGACGAGATGGCCGACGACGCCGTGTTCATCTCCCGCGGGCGCACGGTCGCCACCCAGTCGGTGGCCGACGGCGACCGGCCGCGCGAGTGGCGCCTGACCGGGCTGGACCCCGAGGCGCTGACGGCCTGGCTGGACGAGAACGGCCCGGCCTACCGCCGGGAGCCGGACGGCCCCGCCGTGCTGGTCGAGCTGGCCGGGGACGCGGCGGCCGCGGCGCTGCTGCGGTCCGCGGTCGAGGCCGGTATCGACGTGTCGAGCCTCGCCCCCGCGGGCGGCGTGCTGGAGCAGGCCTACCTGGCCCTTGAGGAGGAGCGGCGATGAGCGCTGACGTGGAAGTCGTCGAGCAGGCCCCGGCCCCGGTGCCCGGCACGCGCGGCACCTGGTCCCTGTCCTGGCACGGCCTGCGGACGGTCACGGTGCTGGAGCTGCGGCAGCGCGTGCGCTCCACGCGGTGGAAGACCGCGCTGATCGTCTGGTTCCTCGTGGTCGGCCTGATCACGATGCTGACCACCGGGGCGTTCGCCATCATCTCGGGCGACGGCGGCACCGACGAGACGTTCGGCGGGATGGTCTACAGCATCGTCGTCGGCTTCGTCCTGTTCCTCGGGCTGCTCGTGGCGCCCACCCTGTCGTCGGGCGCGATCAACGGCGACCGGAACGCGGGCACGCTCGCGACGCTGCAGGTCACCCTGCTGACGCCCGCGGAGATCGTGCTCGGCAAGCTCGCCGCGGCCTGGATCGCGGCGCTCGCGTTCCTCGTGGCCAGCATCCCGTTCCTGATCTGGGCGCTGGTCGGCGGCGGCGTGTCCTGGCTCGCGCTGCTCACCACGGTGCTCATGCTCGCGCTCGTGCTCGGCGTGGTGTGCGCCATCGGGCTCGGCTTCTCGGCCGTGGTCTCCAAGACCTCGGGGTCCGCGGTGCTCACCTACCTCACGGTCGGCGGGATCACCGCAGTCCTGCCGATCCTGTTCGGCCTGCTCGTCCCGGCGACGACCACCACCGAGACCGTGCGGGTGTGGGCCGTCGAGGCCGGGTACACCTGGGAGGAGACCACCGCGCCCGAGTGCGAGTGGCAGACCCAGGAGACCCAGGTATGGCACAGCGAGCGCACCTGGTGGCTGCTCGCGCCCAACCCGTTCGTCGTGGTCGCGGACGCGCAGCCGCTCGGCGACCCGGAGACGCTGAGCGAGGACGAGAACATGCTCGCCCTGCTGCAGTACGGCGTCCGGTACGCGCGGACCGGCGACTCCGGACCGCGGGACTGGTGCACGGGCGTCTACATGGGCGAGGGCCCGCAGCCCGAGTCGCCCGTGGAGCCCGTCCAGGTCACCGACCAGCTCGTCTGGCCGTGGGGCCTCGGGCTCGACCTGCTGCTCGGCGCGGCCGGCGTGATCGTCGCCGTGAACCGGCTGCGGGTCCCGACCGCGCGGCTCGCGCAGGGGACCCGCGTCGCCTGACCGTCAGGAGTGGAGGGCGTCGTACTCCGCCTCGGCGGCGACGTCGTCCTCCACGTCCAGGCGCAGGTGCGCCAGCAGCACCTGCAGCACCCGCAGGGCCGACGCCGCGCGCTCGCCCCACAGGGAGAAGTAGGAGAACTGCCACCACCACAGGGCCTCGAGCTCGTGGCCGCTGTCGAAGTGCTGCAGGCCCTTGGCCAGGGCCTCGGCGACGCAGGCCAGGTCGCCGGACAGCGACGCGGCGCCCACGTCCTCGCCCAGGACGGGGTCCACGACCTCGGTGTAGTCGTCGAACCCGTCGAACATCTTGGACAGGGCCTCACGCAGCGGGTCGAGGTCGGTGTCGGGGCCGGCGTCCGGCTCGTAACGCTCCTTGGGCACCACGTCCACGATCGCCGCTAGCCGCGCCCCGGCGGCCAGCAGGTCGGACGTCGCCAGCACGAGCAGCGAGAGCTCCGCCCCCGGCATCCCGCCCGAGGCGACCTGCGTCACCGTCGACAGGAACGTCCGTGCCTGTACGGACACCTGGTCAGCGACCTCTCGGAGGTCCGACCCGGGCGTGATCTCGCTCATGGTGATCCCTACCTACTTGTCGTTGCCGATGACACGGCGGCCTTCGAACGCGCGACCGAGCGTCACCTCGTCCGCGTACTCCAAGTCTCCACCCACGGGCAGACCCGAGGCCAGCCGCGAGACAGTGATACCCATATGGCCCATCAGTCGGGAAAGATAGGTCGCCGTGGCCTCTCCCTCGACGTTCGGGTCGGTCGCGAGGATGACCTCCTGGACTGTCCCGTCCGCGAGCCGGGCCAGCAGCTCGCTGATGCGCAGGTCGTCCGGGCCGACGTTCTCGATGGGATTGATGGCCCCGCCGAGCACGTGGTAGCGGCCCCGGAACTCGCGCGTGCGCTCGATGGCGACCACGTCCTTGGGCTCCTCCACGACGCAGATCACCTCGTCGCTGCGCCGCGGGTCGAGGCAGATGCGGCAGCGCTCGGCCTCGGCCACGTTGCCGCACAGCTCGCAGAACCGCACGCGCAGCTTCACCTCGGTGAGCGCGTCGACCAGCCGCTTGACCTCGTGGTTGTCCGTGGCCAGCAGGTGGAACGCGATGCGCTGCGCACTCTTGGGCCCGACGCCGGGAAGCCGGCCGAGCTCGTCGATCAGGTCTTGGACCGCGCCTTCGTACACAAGAGGTCAGCCTACGGGGCGGCACAATGCAACACGTGCCCGAACTCGATCTCCTGACCGTCGTCCTCCTCCTGCTCGCCGGTCTCGCCGCCGGATGGGTCGACGCCGTGGTCGGCGGGGGCGGGCTGATCCAGCTCCCCGCGCTGCTGCTCGTCCCCGGCATCAGCCCGGTCCAGGCCCTGGCGACCAACAAGTTCGCCAGCATCATGGGCACCTCGACCAGCGCCATCACCTACTACCGGCGCGTCCAGCCCGACCTGCGCACCGCGGGGCCGATGGCGCTCGCGGCCTTGGTCGGCGCGTTCGGCGGCGCCATCGGCGCCTCGCACATCCCGGCCGAGCTCTTCAAGCCGATCATCCTCGTGGTGCTCGTCGCCGTGCTGGCCTGGACCCTGCTCAAGCCGAACGTCGGCCAGCACGACGACCTGCGCTGGGTCGGCAACGGGCACCGGCGCATCGCCGCCCTGATCGGCCTGCTCATCGGCGCCTACGACGGCCTGCTCGGGCCCGGCACCGGCACGTTCCTGGTCATCAGCCTGGTCAGCGCGCTCGGGTACTCGTTCCTCCCGGCGTCGGCCATCGCCAAGATCGTGAACTTCGCGACCAACCTGGGCGCGCTGCTCTTCTTCGTGCCCAGCGGCGCCGTCATCTGGGCCCTCGGCCTGGGCATGGGCGTGGCCAACCTCGTCGGCGCCTACATCGGCGCCCGGATGGCCGTGGCCAAGGGATCGAGGTTCGTCCGCGTCGTCTTCGTCGTCGTGGTCGGGGCCCTGATCGCCCGCCTGGCCTGGGACGTCTTCGCCGGCTAGACACCGCCGTCCCGCACGGTGAACGCCACGGCGCCCGGAATTCCCGCCGTCGTACCATCGATTCGCAAACCCAACCACCCGGCGGGCCGTTGAGAGAGACGGGGGCCGGCAACGGAAGGCAGGCGCATGGCACTTGTCGTGCAGAAGTACGGCGGATCCTCGGTCGGGGACGCGCGCAGCGTGAAGCGCGTCGCGAAGCGGATCGCCGAGGCGAAGCGAGCGGGTAACGACGTGGTCGTGGTGGTGAGCGCCATGGGCGACACCACCGACGAGCTCCTCGACCTCGCCCAGCAGATCACCCCGCTCCCGCCGCAGCGGGAGCTCGACATCCTCCTCACCGCCGGCGAGCGCATCTCCATGTCGCTGCTCGCGATGGCGATCACCAACCTGGGCGTGAAGGCCAAGTCCTACACGGGCCAGCAGGCCGGCGTCATCACGGACGCCGTGCACGGGCGGGCGCGCATCGTCGACGTCGTGCCGCACCGCATCCGCGAGACCCTGAACCGGGGGCAGGTCGCGATCGTGGCCGGCTTCCAGGGCGTCACGCAGGCCACGAACGACGTCACCACCCTCGGCCGTGGCGGCTCCGACACCACCGCGGTGGCGCTCGCCGCCGGCCTGAACGCCGACGTCTGCGAGATCTACACCGACGTGGACGGCGTGTTCACCGCCGACCCGCGCATCGTCCCGGCCGCCCGGAAGATCGACCAGGTCTCGTACGAGGAGATGCTGGAGCTCGCGGCCTGCGGCGCCAAGGTGCTGGCGCTGCGCAGCGTGGAGTACGCGCGCCGCTACGGCGTGCCGGTGCACGTCCGCAGCTCGTTCAGCGCCCACGACGGCACGCGCGTGGTCGCGGCCGAGAAGAAGTCGAAGGAGAACGCCATGGAAGCCCCGATCATCTCCGGTGTCGCGCACGACCGCTCCGAGTCCAAGATCACCGTGATCGGCGTGCCGGACGTGCCCGGTATGGCCGCCCGCATCTTCGAGGTCGTCGCCGGCGCCGGCGCGAACATCGACATGATCGTGCAGAACGTGTCGGCCGCGGCCACGGGCCTCACCGACATCTCGTTCACGCTGCCGGACGGCGACGGCCCGGCCACCATGGCCGCCCTCACCGCGGTGCAGGGCGAGCTGGCCTTCGACTCGCTGCAGTTCGACGACCAGATCGGCAAGCTGTCGCTCGTGGGTGCCGGCATGAAGTCGCACCCTGGCGTCTCGGCGCGGCTCTTCGGCGCGCTGCGTGACGCGGGCATCAACATCGAGATGATCTCCACCTCGGAGATCCGGATCTCCGTGGTGACCCGCGCCGACTCGCTGGACGACGCGGTGCGCGCGGTGCACACCGCGTTCGAGCTCGACGCCTCCGACGGCGAGGCCGTCGTCTACGCGGGAACGGGGCGCTGACATGGTCGCCATCAACGATCAGGGCGTGAACGTCGCCGTCGTCGGCGCGACCGGCCAGGTGGGCGCCGTCATGCGCCGCCTGCTGGAGGAGCGCGAGTTCCCCGTGGCGGCGATCCGGTTCTTCGCCTCGGCCCGCTCGGCGGGCACCACCCTCCCGTTCGCGGGCGTGGACGTGCCCGTGGAGGACGTCGCCGAGACGTCGACCGACGACCTGGCCGACATCGACATCGCCCTCTTCTCCGCGGGCGGCGGCACGTCGCGCGAGCACGCGCCCCGGTTCGCCGACGCGGGCGCCCTGGTGATCGACAACTCGTCGGCCTGGCGGCGGGACCCCGAGGTCCCGCTCGTGGTCTCCGAGGTGAACCCCGACGCGATCGGGGACGCCGTCAAGGGCATCGTGGCCAACCCGAACTGCACCACGATGGCCGCGATGCCGGTGCTGGCGCCCCTGGCGCGGGCGGCGGGCCTGGAGCGGCTGCGCGTGGCCACCTATCAGGCGGTGTCCGGCTCCGGCCTGGCCGGCGTGGCCGAGCTCGCCGGGCAGGTGCGGGCCGCCGTCGGGCAGGAGATCGAGGGCCTGGTGCACGACGGCGGGTCCGTCGACCTGCCGGACCCCGCCATCTACGCGGCGCCGATCGCGTTCAACGTGCTGCCGCTGGCCGGCAGCCTGGTCGACGACGGCTCGGGCGAGACCGACGAGGAGCAGAAGCTCCGCCACGAGTCCCGCAAGATCCTCGGTCTGCCCGACCTGGCCGTGGCCGGTACCTGCGTGCGGGTGGCGGTGTTCACGGGGCACTCGCTGTCGATCCACGCCGAGTTCGGGCAGGCCATCAGCCCCGACGAGGCCCGCAAGCTGCTGGCCGACGCCCCCGGCGTCCAGCTGGCCGACGTCCCGACGCCGCTCGCGGCGGCCGGCGTCGACCCGTCCCTGGTGGGCCGGATCCGGCAGGACCAGTCCGTGCCGGACGACCGCGGCCTGGTGCTGTTCGTCAGCAACGACAACCTGCGCAAGGGCGCCGCGCTGAACGCCATCCAGATCGCGGAGCTCATCGCCCACGACCTGGCGGAGCTGGCGGCGCTCGACGCCGCGGAGGCCGCCGACACGTAGGACGAGGCGGCGCGCACGCCAGGAGGGGCGGGACGGACCACGGTC